>CAYORY010000027.1:0-16237 GCA_964406435.1 uncultured Roseivirgaceae bacterium
TGATTTTTATTTTCATCACTGTTCTGATCGATATTCTGGGCATTGGCTTGATCATACCGGTGGTACCCGCACTGATCGCCGAGCTGACAGGTTTTGACAATAGCACCTCCTCACTTTTCGGAGGAATTCTTGCAGCTACGTACGCCATCATGCAGTTCTTTGCCGCTCCGATCCTTGGTGGTCTGAGTGACAAATTCGGTCGGAGGCCACTGCTACTTACCTCACTTATCGGATTGGGTCTCGACTACATCGTCATCGTTTTTGCCCCTACACTGATTTGGCTATTTGTAGCTCGTATGATCTCGGGCCTATGCGGGGGTAGCATTACGGTGGCCAATGCCTACATCGCCGACATCAGCACGAACGAGAACAGAGCAAAGAACTTCGGCATGATCGGAGCAGCTTTTGGCTTAGGGTTCGTTGTTGGGCCTACAGTCGGGGGCTTTCTGGGAGAATTAGGCACGAGGGTGCCGTTCATGGCTGCCGCCGGTCTTTCTCTTTTGAATGCCGCCTATGGCTTCTTTGTAGTGCCTGAGTCCCTACCAAAAGAAGATCGACGAGATTTTTCTTGGAAGCGCGCTAACCCCTTCGGCACCCTAAAAAGGATATTGAGCCATACCAAAATCGTGTGGTTAGTGGTGGCTCTTTTTGTGATCTACGTAGCAGCCAATGCTACGCATGCCAACTGGTCCTTCTTCACCATAGAAAAGTTCGGATGGTCTTCACTTGAGATCGGGCTTTCGCTGGGATTTGTTGGCGTCATGGTAGCGATTGTTCAGGGTGCTCTGGTAGGTCCCATAGTCAAGAAAATTGGGGAGACCAGTGCAGTCTATTGGGGCTTTGCGTTCAATGCCTTTGGGCTTTTTATGATGGGCATTGTGACCGAGTCGTGGATGGTCTATGCGGTCATTGTCCCCTACGCATTCGGTGGGTTGGCAGGGCCTTCTTTGCAGTCCATAATGACTAGCCAGATTCCTAAAAATGCCCAGGGAGAATTGCAAGGTGGGCTCACCAGTGTGATGACGCTGACAGCCATAGTTGGGCCACTTCTGATGACGGGAATTTTTCGCTATTATACCAATCCCGAGAATGATATCTATTTCCCCGGTGCTCCCTTTGTGATGGGCACCCTGCTCGCAGTGTTAAGTATACTGATCGTTCGTTTATCATTGAACAAAATCCACCAATGATGAATAAACAGCCTTTATTCTCGCAATCCTCCACTCTTGGTACCAAGCCAAAACGGTTACGAGCTTCCAAAAAATGAATATCTTGGCACTGATGTTTTAATAGAAGTAAAATGAATTTTCTACTCCCTACACTTATCGCTTTCATTACCATCATTTGGTTTTGGGCACTAATTGATCTCAGCCGAACAATTATTCCCAATCCTTGGATCAAGACGATCTACTTATTCCTCATCCTCGGATTACCGCTTCTGGGTCCTCTGGTATACTTCATGAGCAAGCGGCATTTTAGGGGTACACGCAGAAAATTCGAACCTACTTTCAATAGGTAGCACGCTCGTCAGCCAAGCTGGCTTCAAGTTTGCCCTTGACACGAAAATCCATGCTATGAAAAAGTCAATTCTCACACTTACGTTACTTAGTTCATTCTTCACCCTTTCGGCACAGCAAGCCGGTTTTGGATTGGTTTTCGGAATTCCCAGGAATGAATTTCGGGAAGCCACCAAGGCAGAAGGCTATGGTTTCGATCTCACAGCTCTCTTCCCTGTAGGAGGTGAGGTGATCAATTTTGGAGGGAGCATTAACTATCAGATCTACGGCTTGAATGCGCAAAACAAAGACCTCTTTGCAGAGATCACTGCTGGAGGATCGGTCATCGGGACTATAGAAATTCCACTTCGGGTCGTGAACACAAGCAGTATTTTTGGAATGCACGGCATTCTGCGTGTGACTGCTCCTACAGAGGCTGTTAGGCCATATATGGAAGGATTGGTCGGATTTCGCTACATCAGCACCACCACACGCATAGAGGACAGGGACGACTTCTGGAACGATGACGAAGACAATGTGCTCGTGCGTAGAACCAATCTTGCCGACTGGATATTCAGCTACGGAGGTGGAGGCGGTATTCAATTCAATATAGGAGAGGCTGTATATCTGGATCTGCGCGCCTATTACCTGCTTGGTAATAAGGCCAACTACTATGACGGAAATGACACCAAACAATGGGAGGTGGAATTCAGTGGTACAGCGTTTAACCCCAACGATGTGAATCCTGATGATTTTTCCATCTCGGCTCAGCCAAAAAATTCACGCACTGACATGCTAATGGCGCAACTAGGACTAACGTTTATCTTCTGATTTTGATCCTATTATTTTGCACATTTAGCGAACGCCTTTTACCTTTCGATCAAATTTCATCGGCATGAGCAAACCACGCGTCATTAAGGATTTCGAAGCACTGGAGGTGTCCATTCAGGAGCAGATCAAACTTTTCTACCCTGAAGGATTCGAAGACCACCTGATCAAATTCACCAATAAGGATGGCCTTTATGTTTCAGCGCTCCCTTTCGAGACGGACGAAAAGTACTATCTGGTGCGTATGACCCTAGCCGAAGCGAAGGGCATAATAGAAGACGATGATGATTACGACGAGGATGGCAACCTTCGAGAAGAAGTGAAAGACGAATACGAGGAGAAATACGACGAAGACGAATAGCTGACTACTCTGTGAAGTCAGTTTCCCGTCCAAGCTTCTCAAACTGATCCAACTCCTCCGTCCATCGCTCAATTTTCTTTCTTTGAATACTATAAGCTGGGCCGCCAAGAACCAGATGCACGGGTGGATTTTCCAAATCAACTAAAGCTATCATGGCCAGCGCAGCTTTATTCGGATCTCCTATTTGTTTACCGCTTTCGCTCGCAATGTTTTCCATTCGTTGATGTGCCGATTCCCGGTAATCCTCAATCTTCGGCTCCACGTATGTCGCTGACCTTCCTCCCCAGTCTGTGCGAAAAGGACCCGGAGCTACGTTAGTTACTTTTATGCCCAAGTGCCGCACATCCCCTGCCAGAGACTCGCCTATTCCTTCCAGAGCAAACTTGCTTGCATTGTAAATACCCATTCCCGGGAAACCATTCAATCCGGCAATGGAAGTCACATTCTGAATGTGTCCGCTACGTTGGGTACGCATGAAAGGTAAGGCCATTTTGATCATGCGCACCGCACCGTATACGTTCACATCAAATTGCCTGATCATTTCCTCTTCGGGCACTTCCTCTACAGGCCCAAGTGAACCATATCCTGCATTGTTGATGAGTACATCCAGCCGCCCAAATTTTTCTTCAATCATTTTTGAGCAAGCGTCGATTTGATTTTGATTTTGGACATCCAGTACCACGCACGTGATCAACTCAGGGTTGTGTGCTTCGAGCTCAGCTACCTGACTTTCCTTCCTTACCGTGCCAATCACACGGTCGCCCCTCTTTGAAATTTCTTTGACTAACTCCGCCCCGAACCCTGTGGAGCATCCTGTGACTAACCAGACTTTCTTTTCCATGATTAAAAATTCTTCGTGCGTGAAAGGTAAATCAGATTTTTAGTAGAATGGTTCAGGCCGGCCAAACTTGTGGTTTGTTGGAAGTGGATTAAGTTGCCAACTAAAACTTACAAACCATGAAAGCATCCTTTATATCTGACCTGTCCTTGCCAGCCGTAGCTGCCCCAATGTTTCTCATTTCCGGACCACAGCTCGTGATCGAATGCTGCAAGGCCGGCATTGTAGGCACCTTCCCGGCTCTCAATCAGCGAACCACAGAGGGATTCGAGGAATGGCTAGTAGAAATAAAAACGGCACTTGAAACACACGAGCACGAAACTGGCAAGAAGGCAGCTCCATTTGGGGTGAATCTGATCGTGCACAAGACCAATCCAAGGCTGCAAGCCGACCTTGAGATTTGCATTAAGCACAAAGTACCCTTGATTATCACCTCGCTTGGTGCAGTGTCCGAATTGGTGGATGCGGTGCACAGCTACGGCGGACTGGTGTTTCACGACATTATCAAAAAGCGTCATGCCGAAAAAGCCGCAGAAGCAGGAGTGGATGGTTTGATCTTGGTCTCGGCGGGAGCAGGAGGCCATGCCGGCACGATCAACCCCATGGTGCTGGTCTCAGAAGTTCGACAGTTCTATGATAAAACTATCCTGCTTTCAGGGTGCATAAGCACAGGTAGAGACATAGCCTCTGCAATGCAAATGGGAGCCGACCTTGCCTATATGGGCACGCGATTTATTACCACCGATGAAGGCAAAGCAGACGATGCGTACAAGCAAATGATCATTGATGCTGGAGCCAGCGATGTGGTCTACACAGCGGCTGTTTCTGGCGTACATGCCAATTTCCTAAGACCTAGTCTGGAGGCGATGGGTATCACAGAAGAGTTCTGGAGCAAATCAGCCAAGGTGGATTTCGGTGAGGAACTCAAAGCGGATGAAGCCAAAGCGTGGAAAACAATCTGGTCGGCGGGTCAGGGCGTGGCGAATATCAAGGATTCACTTCCGGTGGCAGCATTAGTAGGGCGACTCAAGGCGGAATTCAAAGCCGCAATAGAAGAGCAAATGGAAACACTCGAAAGGTACAAATAGCCCGATTTCCGGTGAGGTCTTAAGCGTTTTATGAGGGAAGATTTCACTACCCAAGCTCTTTGTTAGGATCCCAGAAGTGTTTTTCGAATTCAATGATCTGATCGTTCTTCACCTTCATTCCCTCTTCCTCCAACCGTTCTTGCATGGCACTCGGAGGGTGAAAATGCCCCTTGCCTGAAAGTACTCCCACCCGGTTGACCACTCGATGGGCGGGAATTGCCGGATCAAGATGTGCTTGATTCATTGCCCAGCCCACCATTCTTGCGCTTCCTCCGGTCCCCAAATAGCGGGCAATAGCGCCGTAGGAAGTCACTCGCCCATAAGGGATCAACTTGGCCACTTCATGCACATCCTGAAAGAAACTTGTTTTGATTGGCATACGAAAATATTTTTAGACAAGGGGCTTCACCTCCAGTACAAACCTACGGGTCTTACCTCCAATCGGAGAATTTTGTTAATCCCAGATTTGTCATTAGAGTTGTGTGATGAAGGATTAAAGTACAAGAAAATCAGGCAATTAGGTGAGGAGGCAAAATTTAACATTATGGTGACGAGCCAATGAAAAGTTAAGTGTCTGATTTTAAAGTAGTTTAAGTCTGTAATGGAAAGGCTAATGACAATTCTGGGTTAATTACATTTATCTCATGGAAAGACAAAATATATCCTCGGGTGCCCCCTGGGAGGATGTGGTGGGCTACTGCCGTGCCGTGCGAATAGGCAACTTTATTGAAGTATCAGGAACCGCCCCTGTAATGGATGGTAAAGTGGTCGGAGAATCAGGCTATGATCAAGCCATTGTCTGCCTTCAAATCATAGAGGCAAGCCTGATAAAAGCCGGAGCTTCACTGGAAAATGTAGTGCGCACTCGGATGTTCGTGACCGACATCAGTCAATGGGAAGAATACGGAAGAGCACACGGTGAATACTTTGCAGAGATTAAACCTGCCACTTCGATGGTAGAAGTAAGTGGGCTAATAGACCCCAAAATGTTGATTGAAATAGAAGCTACAGCTGTAATTCCCTGAGAAGCTCGATGTTTGATTATCTTGAGATTATCTTTGATTTAACCCATGAGCGAACAGGTACTTCAGGCCATTGTCAAACTTTTTGCCATCCTTGTAAAGGAGCGAAATACCGAGGAAGAAAGGTATAATATCAAACAATTTCTGCTCCTTCACCTCAATCGTGAAGCCACCTCCAAGTACATGGCGCTCTTCGATTCGTTCTGCGCCCAGCAGGTGACCGCCGATGGTGTGGATTCTGATGACGACACGAAGGCCTTTCTTGGAGAATGGGCATTGATCCATCAGGTGGCCGAACAAATAAATCAGGGTTTGGTCAGGCAGCAAAAAATCGTTCTGATCGAAAAAATCATCGAGCTCTTCTTTCTGGACCAACGCTTGTCGGAGCGGCAAAGTAACCTCATCTATCACCTTGGAGATCTCATTAAAATTGAACAAAGAGAAATTCAAGAGTTGTCAGCCTTCATCAGGGCTCGAAAAACGGACGAGCTGGCGTGCGAAAACTCCCTGGTCATCGGGCCGAAGGTTTCGGGCAATTGTGCCAGATTCATGAAGAACAAAGAGCTGGAAGGTGATTTGATTTTTCTGCGAGCAGCGAAGGAGGTCTATTTCATGAAGTACCTGGGCCATGAAGACCTCTTATTCAACGGCCTAAACATTCAGGCGGGCAGTATATACATTTTCCCCAACGGAAGCTCTATCAAAGGTGAAGCTATTTCGCCCATCTACTACAGTGATGTGGTAAACCAATTCGTGCAGACGGAAACGGCGACCCGTATCACCTTTGTAGCCGAAAACATCCAGTACAAATTCAGGGGAAGTGATAACGGTCTCAAGGGGGTGTCGATAGCAGAGGAAGGGGGCAAGCTGATCGGTATTATGGGCTCCAGCGGATCTGGTAAATCGACGTTGCTCAGTATTCTCAATGGCTCGGAGCGGCCACAAAAAGGAAGAATATTGATCAATGGGCAAGACTTGCATGCCGGCAATAGTGAAATGCTCAGCCTCATTGGATATGTACCACAAGACGACTTCCTCATCGAAGAACTCACCGTTTTTGAGAATCTACACTATGCCGCCAGGCTGTCCTTTCGAGACAAGTCCGATGAAGACTTAAATGAGCTGGTAAAGAAAGTGCTCAAAAATCTTGGCTTAGTGGAGATCAAAAACCTGAAGGTGGGATCGCCCATGAACAAGACCATCAGCGGTGGCCAGCGAAAAAGGCTGAACATCGGTTTGGAATTGCTCAGAGAGCCGACGATCCTGTTTGCCGATGAGCCCACCTCGGGACTTTCCTCGCGGGATTCTGAAAACATCATGGATTTGCTTAAGGAAATCTCGCTGCGTGGTAAGATGGTCTTTGTGGTCATCCATCAGCCCGCATCCGATATATTCAAAATGTTCGATTCGCTGCTCATTCTCGATGTGGGGGGGTATCCGATTTATTATGGCAATCCGATCGAAGCGGTCATCCATTTCAAAGAAACCGTGGACATGATCAACAGTGAGCACGGCGAATGTCCCGAATGTGGAAACATTAACTCAGAGCAGATCTTCAATATAGTGGAAATGAAGGTGGTGAATGAGTTTGGACGACTCACCGAAGAGCGTAAAGTATCGCCAAAGCAGTGGCACGAAATCTTTGTAAACAAAACAAAGAAAAAGCGAATCAAGCCCTCCAAGGATGATCTGAATCTAGCGGATCGGGCACCTAAAAGGCTCAATCAGTTCAGGATATACCTGAGCCGCGACCTGAAATCAAAAATCAGCAGCAAACAGTACGTGTGGGTAAACCTGCTTCAGGCTCCCCTCCTTGCCTTCTTCCTCTCACTGCTCGTCAAGTTCAGCAACGGCGAGGAAGACTACACCTACCTAAACAATTCGAACATTCCCACATTCTTATTTATGAGTGTGATCGTGGCTATTTTCCTTGGCCTCACCATCAGTTCGAAAGAAATCATCAAAGACCAGAAAATAAGAAAAAGGGAGCACTTTCTGCGCCTGAGCAGAACCAGCTACATACTTTCTAAAATGGTGATCCTATTCGGAATCTCCGCCATCCAAACGGCATTCTTCGTGGCAGTATCATGCTATTTGCTAGATATCAACGGACAGTGGTTTTCCTTTTGGATCATACTTTTTTCCGTATCGTGTGCCTCCAATATGGCGGGATTGAACCTGTCCTCGGCCTTCAAGACTACCATCACAGTATATATTTTGATTCCTATTTTGCTCATTCCTCAGCTTATCATGAGCGGCGTAGTGGTGCAGTTCGACCGGTTTAACTCTCGCTTTGCCAATCATGAGAAGGTGCCGCTTGTGGGAGATGCCATGCTTTCGCGCTGGGCATTTGAGGCACTATGCGTTGATTTTTTTGTGAATAATGAATTTGAAGAAAATTTCTATGAGCTGGACAAAATTGAAGCGAATGCCCGCTATTTCAACTTGTTCTTCATGGATCAAATGGCCGGCAGGATCACCAGCCTAATGGATGCCATCAAGGAGGATTCGCTGAATTCTGATGACGCCAGAAAGAATTTGCGAATCGTGCAAAATGAAATGCGCGCGCTGTTGGATGAATTCGGCTATGACAAGTATCCAGAGTTTGAGCAATTGCAAAGAGGGCGGTTCGATATTTCCACCTTGGTGTCGGGGCTTATTTTTCTCACTACTGCACAGCAGGTGTACAATAACCGCCGTGATGTAGCGCTCGAAAAGAAAGATTCGGTGGTTCAAGGTCTCATGAAAGCGGGGAAATATGAGACGCTAAGAAGGGATTATCACAATGAGGAATTGTCAACGATTGTGAGGCATTCACATTTGATTCAAAAGATAGTGGAAGGAGATACGCGGCTTGTTAGAAAGTACGAACCTATTTATGGCCAACCACAACCCAATCATTTCTTGGACTATCGAGCACCGTTTTTCACGCCTTCCAAGCACTTCTTGGGAAGAATTTTTACTACACCAAGATTTAACATAATGGTGATATGGATGATGGTCGGATTTTTGTACGTTACGCTCTACTTTGAAGTTCCTCGAGCACTCCTTAAGGCTTTCGATATTTCTCGTTATCTAAGCAGGCAGAAGGATAAATAGTAATGAATTGGAAAAAGCGAATAACCCATTGACCAGACTTTTTTTATCCCCTGTCAACATGTTGGACAGCCTGCTATTCAAATGGTTCTTTGTGCTCACCGGCCCCATTGTCTCGTTTCTTTATATCGTGATCAAAGAACCAATGGGTCTGAGGTTATTCAGTGATGGCTTCATTCTCACCCTTGCTTTGTGGTATTCCATTTCGCTCATTGCCATTTGGGTACTGCACTTGTTCGTGATCCAACATCGCCTGTTCAAGCGTCTCACTCTACTCACCACTTTGGTTTGGCTGGCCTGGATATCATTTTTCATTGGCCTGTTCAACTACGCCTTCTTCGAAGTGTATTTATTCAAAAGTCAGTTTGACTTCTATTACTTGCCTGAAATAATGAAATATTCGATGGGGTTTGGGATGGTATTAGCGCTGATCTTCCTTGTGATCTTCACCATAAAAAAACGTCTCTTCAGGGGCTAACCCGAAAGAGACGTCTCTCAATTCTTATTATAAGATTTTAGGATACCAATTATAAGATTTTAGGATACCAAGTCGCCTCTCAAGGCCGCAACGCTCTCAGTTATTCCTTTGATGGTTTCCTCGGACAAGCTCTGATTTTCGATACTTGCCTCCATGTCTACGGCGGCATAGCTTGCAGAGATGGTCTCCAATCCTTTCAAAATAGAGGTAGTTGTTTCATTTTGATCGACTCCTTTCAGCATTTCGATAAGGTCGGCCAATGGCTCTTCCTGATCCATGATCGTTTTGATAAGGTCAGTCAAAAGCATGTTGCGAAGTGAGGCATCCAGTCCCTCGTCGTTAGGATACTTGTCCACGATTTGGGTGGCAAGGTAAAGTCCCTCAATAAATCCGCCAGTGATCAAGAGTGCTGCCATGTCTCCACGATTGTCTTCTTGAAGGATGCCCTCAGCATCGGCGATGGTTCTGTTTACAAGAGTGGCCAGCGAATCTTTGCTCTCCACATTCGACTCAAACTCATCGAGCAAATCGCTGCTGAACGAATCACTGAGGCCAAGATTATCAGCCAGTTTTCGGCAAGATCTCATATAGTTGAGAGCATCTTGAGCCTTGTCATACGCACTTAGGTACCCAATGTCGGTAGAATAAATGCCAAGATTTATTACCGCCTTATCGTTCATGGCAGCATAGCCATCGATATTGTCAATATCATTGACCAGGGAGGCTGAATAATCAGCGCCAGACGCCTGAAGAATGAATGGGATCTCGGCAGGTGAAGGAATTTCAAATAATACTTTTTCTACATTGTCTTGTAGCTCAGCTTTGGCCTTTTCAAACTCTGCCGAATCAGCATTTTTTTCACTCTTTGCTCCACCTCCACATGCTGTCATTACAAGTATGAGGACTGCTGCGGATAGAGAAGTAGTTAGATTTTGGTATTTCATAATTTTCGTAGTGATCATTATAGTTGGATGATTGGTCAATTTTAACATTTTTTTGACTAACAGGCCTCATTTAAGGCTCAGAATAATGTGCAGTTGAGTATTTCAATCACGATCGACGTATCCCTGAAGGTAGGAGAATGCTTCGGTCAATTTTCCATTTTCGGCAATCGTTGCGTTTCTGATTCTATTCTCCTTGTCATCTCCCAGTATGTGTGGGAGCACGTTATTGATCATTTCTCTACCGAAGCTATCCGAAGCGTCTCGTGGCAATTCGCAAGGCAAATTGTCCACGGCCATGACCGTGATATTTCCTTCCTCGGTCAGCGCTTGCTCCACTGCATCATCACTTGGATTGTAATCATACATCGGGTCATCGATAGTGCTTGGCTTCTTGGTCGATGGAATGGAACCCTCAATGTCGCAAGTGATATCGGCAATAATACTGATCTTGAAATGCGGATTGATGATGTCTTCTCGTGTGAATAAGACCGGAGCATGCGGATCCCAATATGCCGATGCTATGAGTATGTCTGTCTGATGAGCAAACTTCACAAAGTCACTTTCGTATTGCTCAGGTTGGCCGTAAAATTCGTTGCGTCGAAAATCCTCTCCCTCCTTGTGCCTGTTGTAGTCGCGGGTGTTGAGCTGCGTGAAGACGGGCTCATCGAAGCGCTCTTCCAAGTAGGCGGCCGGGGTTACTTTTCTGATGCCTATTCCGTGCAACACTTCCATCGCGCCTTTGGCTACACGACCTCCACCCGTCACGGCTATTTTCAATTTGGGTAGCTTGATCTTCGCGTATTCTGATTTCAGATCCTCCAAATCATAGCATTCGTGCGCTCTTCTGAGTTGGAATAAATTGTATCGCTGGGCGTAGGTCCAGAAGGCATTGTACGCTCCGACTATCCCTGCCCATCTGCCAAATGCGATGACGCGAATGCCGTTTTCATTGGTCAGTGGTTCGTAATCAATCAACCGAATTTTCTTTTCGAGGATAGCCTTCAGCAGGCCTCTGTTGTACGTCTGTTCTTTGATGGTATGAGAAAAAAAGAAGAACGTCTTTCCTTCGATAAGCATATCAATCGGCACCTCCTTGACACCCAATATGATGTCGCAATCTTCCAGCGAACTGACAACTTCCACACCTAAGCTGGCATATTCCTCGTCCTTGAAAATCCTAACATTGCTGGACTGTGCCACCACTGTCACGCCGAATTTGTCCATCACCTCCCTGGCTTGCAGTGGTGTGAGTGGCGCCCGATGATCCACTGGGACTTTGCCTTCTCGAATGATTCCTATTTTCATTGGGTTTTTGGGTTTTTGTCTTTCGAAGAAATTGGGATTTGAATGGTGCTCTACCGACAGGCAGGGAAACAGGCCGATGAATATGCAGTCCGGCAGCTCCTATTTCGATTGAAAAAGCGTCAGTTAAACTTTGGTGATCCAGCCGTGAGTATCTTCCACTCTTCCGGCCTTAATATCATTCAGCGCCTTAAGAAGTTTGTTCGAGACTTCTCTGGTTTCTACGGGAGGAAGGTCATAATCCGTTCCTTCATGGCCAATTACGCTGATCTGGGAGATGGTGGCCGCTGTTCCAATACCGTACGCCTCTTGCAAGGTTCCATTTTCGATCGCCTCAATTATTTCTGTCACCTTGATCGGTCTTTCTTCTACAAGAATGCCCATGTCACGAGCCAGTGTCAACGCACTATCTCGCGTAATACCTGGGAGTATCGAATCATTTTTTTGAGGGCTCAGAATTTTTCCATCTACTACAAAATTCAAATTCATGGTTCCGCATTCTTCAATGTACTCGTGCGAAATACCGTCTGTCCATATGAGCTGATCGTAACCTTGCTCCTGGCCTAGTTTGGCAGGATACAAGGAAGCTGCGTAATTGCCAGCCGTCTTGGCCGCTCCAACACCTCCCTTGGCTGCACGAGTAAATTTCTTTTCTACTTTCACGCGAAGCGGCTTTGAGTAATACGACCCCACCGGCCCTGTAATCACCATGAACGAATATTTTTCGGATGCTTTCACTCCTATAAAGGGATCAGTGGCGAACTGAAACGGTCGAATGTAGAGTGAATTCCCCTCAGCCGCAGGTACCCAATCACGATCCAGATTCACGAGCTGCGAAACAGCCTCCATAAATAGCTCCTCTGGCACAGGAGGCATGCACATTCTCACAGCACTTGCGGCCATTCTCTTGGCATTGGCATCACCTCTGAAAATGACAACCTCGTCATTGTCGTTTCGATACGCCTTAAGCCCTTCGAAAATTGACTGAGCATAGTGCAAAGTGGCATTAGCCGGACTCATGGATAAGTTTCCATAAGGGACGATCCTCATGTCCTTCCATTCGCCACCTTCATAGTCGGCGATGAACATGTGGTCTGAGTAGTCTTTACCAAAAGCCGGATTCGCCAAGTCTGTCTGGCTCAGCTTTGAGTGCTGTGTCTTAGTGATGCTAAATTCCAATGTTTCTGTCATTTCTTACTTCATTAACTTCTTGGTTTCCATGCGATTTCCTCTGCTTCCACATCCCTTGCCAACTTCCTAGCTAAAACGAAAAAATAATCCGAAAGTCTATTGACATATGGCAGTATCTCTTCCCATTCTTTTCGCTTTGGCAATGCCGAAATTTCTCGCTCAGCTCTCCGACAAATGGTGCGACAAACGTGACACAAAGATACGGTTTTATGCCCCCCTGGTAGAATGAAATTCTTTAGCTCGGGCAGGTTCTTTTCAAATTTGTCAATCCAATTTTCAAGCTGATGCACGTCCTGAATAGTGACATTTGGCAACTCAAAACCTTTGAAATCTGCTTCACAGGCCAGAATGGATCCCAATGTGAAAAGATTTTCTTGGGAGATGAGCAAGTGCCCTCTGACCTCATCATTCTCCGAAATGGAGTCGCGCAATAAGCCGATAAAAGCATTCAATTCATCAATGGTCCCATAAGCTGCAATACGCTCATCGCTCTTATCCACCTTTGAGCCACCAAGTAATGATGTCTTTCCTTTGTCTCCCGTTTTTGTATATACTTTTGTTGCCATCTTGCGTTCTGCGAAAGTATGAATAATCAGGCAGATTGGCAGAGACTTTGACTGTCGAGAATGGGAACGATTTTTAACTTGAACCATGTACAAATTCTTATTTCTTTTCCTTTTTACTAGTGTTTGTCAGGCCCAAACTGGGTGGAATCTTCTTGCCACCACTGAAATTAAAAAAGGTCATGATCCCTATCTAAATGAGGAAGTAGACTTACCAGATTTCCCTGAAATCCTAAAAAAGCATGAAGGAAAGCGATTGACTTTGGAGGGTTACATCATACCTCTGCAGCAAAATACTGATCAAGATTATTTCGTGCTTTCAAGATTTCCTTTTCAGTCATGTTTCTTCTGCGGAGGTGCCGGCCCGGAAACGGTCGTAGAGGTGTATTCGGATAGGAAATTTAAATATACAGACGAGCAGGTGAGGGTGACTGGCACTCTTTATCTCAATCCCGATGACTCACTTAGATTGTTTTTCATACTAGAGGATTGTGAAGTTTCGGCGATAGATTGAGTTGCATATGTGAGGGTGATTTAGTACTTTACAAGAACCACCAATAGTCAATCATCATGGTACAGAGCTACAAAGGAGCTATCACAAAAGAGAAAAATATCAAGACACCTCAGGCCGTTTCGGTTGCTGATTACATGACACGGAAGCTGATCACCTTTTCTCCAGACCAACCTATGTTCGAGGTGGTACAGTCTCTATTAAAAAACAAAATTTCTGGTGCGCCGGTAATGAACGAGCAGGGTGAACTGTGTGGCGTGATCTCCGAAGGTGATTGCTTAAAAGAGGTCGTGAAAGGGCAATACAACAACATGCCGAATTTGGCTGGTCATGCCAAAGACCATATGACCCAAAATGTGATCACGATAAGTCCTGAGATGAATATTTTTGATGCAGCTGACATGTTTTTGAGTAAAAGAATCAGGCGATTTCCGGTGGTGGATCAAGGCAAATTGATAGGTCAGATAAGTCAAAAAGACATCATGCGAGCCGTTCTGAAAATGAAGAGTACTACTTGGGGGAAGTAAAATAGCACTTACTCACTTCGATCCGTCATTAAATTATCCGAACATTTGAATGAGAATAATTAAGCTTATCCTGCTTTGCTTTGTTCACTTGGGTCTGCTAAGTCAGGATTTGCCTTTTGAGATTGAGCGGCTACTTCTAAAAAGTGATGATCTGATGTACACAAAAGTGGACTCTTCGCGACTTTTAGCGCGACAGGCGCTACGGCTATCGAAGACTGGTCATTCAGACGTTGGGATCGCATCGGCCTATCAGCGATTAGGCATTACTTATCAGGTGCAAGGCGACTATGACAGTGCCAAATTCTTCTCAGAGCAATCGCTGCAGATGTGGAAAAAACAGGACAATCAAGACGAAGAAGCAAGAACGCTCAATAACATCGGAATAATATACGACGAACAAGGATTGGATGATCAGGCCTTGGAATACTACATCGAGTCGCTGAGAATTTATGAATCCAGGGACGACAAAGGCGGTATGGCTAAGGTGTACAACAATCTGGGTATTATTAATAAGAAGAATGGCAGGTACGATCAAGTCATTTATTACTACGATAAATCACTGGCCATCTATCGAAAACTCGAGCACGCTTTTGGCATTGCAGCCACATTAGGAAATATGGGATCAGCTTTCCTCGAAACAAAGGAATATGATCAGGCAATCACTTATTCGGAAGAAGCTATTGAGCGTTATGAAGAGGCTGGAATAGATCAGTATGTGCCCTATTCGCTTGAAAACATCGGTCTTGCCTATCAGGGAAAAGGGGAATTGAGCAAAGCAACAAGCTTTCACCTTCGAGCACTTTTGCTCTATGAGAAATTTGATAACAAGAAAGAGAGTGCCTTTACGCTGGCCAGTCTCGCGGATATTAAGCTGTTACAAAACAAATATGACTCAGCGCATTTACTCGCGATGCGATCTCTCCATCTCGCCACTGACATAGGTGCACAACAAGAGATCAAACGAGCCAATCGGTTATTGGTAGAAACCAATATTCATTTGGGTCACCCATCAGCTGCACTGATTGCTTTCGGACAATACATACAGCATTCAGATTCCCTCAATTCGAAACAAAGGGCGGAGGCTTTAGCTGATGTCCAAACCAAATACGAAACGGAAAAGAAGGAACAAGCCATAAAAACGCTGGAAGACGAAGCGCTGTTGAAAGATGTCAAACTACAGCGAAACGCGTATTTCATTGGTGTCATCCTGCTCCTATCCTTCGGCGTAGGGTTTCTAATGTTACTCAATTTCAAACGCAAGAATTACAAACTACGAGCCGTCCACTCAGAGGAAAAAGAGCGCATCCAAAAGAATAGGTTCAGAGCAGTCATCGAAGCACAGGAAATGGAACGCAAGCGCATTGCGCAAGAATTGCATGACGGACTTGGGCAGCTACTATCAGTCGTACGCCTCAATGTTTCTAGTTTGGATGAAGACGAAAAGGATATGCGAATTCAGAAATCAATCGGTTTAGTAGATTCGGCTGTATCTGAGGTGCGATCTATTTCGCACAATATGATGCCTACAGCCCTTGCCAATATCGGACTTTTGGCTGCATTAAGGGATTTGCAGCGACAGTTAAACGACTCTAGTAAAGTGAAGACCGAATTCCTCCTACCGGCGGATCTTGACTTACCAGAGAACCATTCCATTGGCCTGTATCGAATAAGTCAGGAACTCATAAATAATGCATTGAAATATGCCGAATCATCAGAAATAAAGCTTTCCTTAAGCACCAACCTACAGGAAACTATACTAGAGATTTGCGATGATGGCAAGGGATTCGAAACAGAAAGATTGAATCATTCTGATGGGATCGGCTGGCAAAACATTCGATCCCGCGTAGATGTAATGGATGGGGAAATTCATATTTATTCTAAATTGGGTACCGGTACAACAGTCCGAATACAAGTCCCGAATGAGCGAAAAAATAAAACTGCTGCTAGTTGACGATCATGAAATTTTTCTGGACGGAGTGGTGTCGTTGCTTT
>CAYORY010000028.1:0-15784 GCA_964406435.1 uncultured Roseivirgaceae bacterium
CAAAGTAAAATTTCTTTGTTTACGTCCATTCTAATAGGCGGTCATAGGTTACAGTCAGAGTAAATTTATACAAATAGTTCCATTGTTGATTCTTCTTCTATCGATTCAGCCCCTTCTTTCAATATTCCAAGGATCGCCTCCACTATCTCAAGGTGAAGCGACATCAAATCCATCAACTCTTCCTTCCTAAGAACCAACAACTTGCAGGTATTTTTTGAGGTACACGAGAAATCAAACTGGTCAGACTCCAAAATCAGCTTTTCTCCAACGATAGCTCCCGAGGATATCGTGGAAGTCACTTCCCCACCATGTTTTATCTCTAAATCACCCTCCAAAACGATATAAAGTGGAGTATTCCCCTTATCCCCTTCCTCGATGAGCACAGTTTCAGGGCCAATCATTATTTCATCCATGCATTCCGCCAGATGGGTAATTTCATAACCTGGTATGCTGCTAAATGCTTCCATTTTCTTGAGAAGGATCACTCGTTCGATAAGCAGCATCTTCTGATGATACACTTCGTCATCCCCAGTGAAAACTGGTGGCAAAATGGCTTTATCCAGTTCCTTTTTAGTAGCTGGTTTAAGTCTTCTTGTGTGCTGCTGATATTTATTCTTATCTATTTTGTAGATCGCATAGGCTGCAGTTTGCAAAATCAATGGATCTGGGTTGAAGAGATTAGCGATTAAGTCCATCGACACATCCTTGCTCACTTCACTTAGTCGATAAAGTGCAAGTGTCTTGGTGTAGCGGTTTACCCTATTATAATCTCTATTGACTATTTGTAAAAGTAAATCTTCATAGGATTCAAAATCTTCCGGAGGATAATGGTTCCTTAATTTGGCCAGTCGATCTTCAATTTTCAAATCGTCCAGGATTGGGAATAATTTGGGCTTGAGTTCCTCTCCGACAAATACATCTAGCATTTCCACTGCAAAGGACACACTTTCAGTTGTCCCAATTTCTAGATTTTCCTTTACCAAAAGGACGTTTTGAGCATCGTACATCATACCCAAGAGCATGAAAATGTTGGAGAAGTTTGTTTTATCCTCTTCCGCAAATGCGGCTCTAATCATCGTATCGTACTGCGAATGACGAGGTATTTCTTCCAAAACCTTAATATTCCAAGCTACGTCACCGATTTCGGCCTCTACCATTAGTTTGATTCTGGACGCTTGAAATTCCTTAGCTGTAAAACCCAAATAACTCAACGAAAGCAGTAATTCAGAGACGATTTTCTTGTCAGGAAAGTCAATTTTTTTCCACAACAAATCCACGGCCTGACGCCCACCTATTCGACCCATCAGTTGTACGATGCGCTGCATAGTTGGTAGATATTGTCCTGTTTTGTAGAAGGAACTGTCGATGGTGTGAAAAGTAGCATCACCAGCGGCAGTAAGTGCCGACATAGCTACATTGCTATAGGTAGCTAAATGTAGGTTTTCAACAAGAATAGTCCATAACTCAGGTCTTCTTACTTTACCTGCTGTGGTCATGGCGGCTGTTCTAACCATTGGATTGATATCCCTCAACAGTTCTACCAGATAGGCAATGTGTTTATCTTCAGAGGCCTTAATAAGCAGCCTCGCACCTTTTGCCCTGTCTGTCGCCTCAGTTGATCTGACTAGCTTCCGTATGTTAACCTCTGTCAGCTGGAATTCCTGAGCCTCACGTAGCAACTTCAGGGTGGCTTTAGCTGCGGCAAGCGCACCTTCGTCTCCTTCGGTCTCGGCTTCCCTCTCAATTATCTCTAATGCGTCAAAGCATAAGTACTCGCCTAATTTTTTGTAGGCGTGCTCACGGATACCTGCATTTCTAGAATTGAGCATATCCAGTAAAACATACTCGAACTCAATCGGCTCCAGCTTCTCAAAAATCTTAAGTGAATGAAGCGCCAAGTCTGCGTCTCTGGACTTCACATCCTGTTTTAGAACATTAATGATACTTTCCTCATTCTTCTTGCCAGTGTCCTTTAGGGCGGTTCTTTGTTTCTGGAGAGTTTCTTTTAACGTTTGCTTATACTGAACGAAAAGTCTGGAAGAAAGCCATACAACCATGGCAGCCATGGCCAAAATGAAATAAGAATAATGTATCAGCTCGAAGAAAGCGAGTAACCCCAATCCCAACTGCATTGCACCGGCTGTGAGTTTTGCAAATTCGTTGACCACCCCCTCGACTCTAGTCTGAATGTCAAATCTCTTTTGAATCTCAATGGGCAAAAAGAAAAGCTTAAAGGCGGGATTCTCAAGGGCATCTTTAAGAGAGTCTGTGAAGAGTTTTGCTGAGGCTGTAAAAAGGAAGAAAAGAATATATTCCTCGGTTCGAATATCATAGGTGAAAAGGTGACCTGATACGATAGCCCCAAGCGTGAAAATAACCAGAATGAAAGGCATGGTCATTAGGGCTATTTTCAGACCGAACTTACCGATGATAAAGTCATTAATAAAACTCTGAATGAAGAAGGAAAGAATGATGATAGCCGCATTAAAGAAGGAAAGGAAATCAGAAAGCTGTTGTTCCTGAACATCCATTTCTGCTGGCAATAATGTTTTATCATCCAGCTTGAACCAAACCTCCAAAGAGGATATAAAAGTAAAATTGGCAAAAACACTTGCCCCCATCGAGAAAATCAGGAATACGGAAAGCAGACGCAGATATTTATTCTTAAATAAATCCAGGTACGATACCTTATCTTCCTTCTTTTTAGGCTCTGAAGAGAGGGTTTTTGTGGCTTTATCTAGGTTGAAATTCGTTGTAAGTAAGATAGTGAAAACGAAAACACCCAGAGACGCCACAGAAGAGACAAAGAGCAGATCATAGGTGTCATCAAAAAATGGCAATCTTGTGATAACAGGTATGGAGAAGAAGGCAACCATGGTGGCAAACAATTGCCCTGTATCAATACCTCCAATTATCCTTTTTTGCTGCTTCAAATTGAAGACCCGACCGAATATTCCCCAAAAACCCAAAAGGGTTACTGCCATTAATGGTCCAACCATTATAAATAAAAAGAAAACCAGTTGCTTAAACACCTCATTTTCGGAGCTATCATTCGTATAGAAAAATACCCTAATTCCGACTATGATCAGCAGGGTAAGGAAGGTCATTGAAGTGACCAGCGTTGAGAAATTAATTCTCTTCTGCAGTGATACGAAGAGGCCTGTAAAAACGATCCCCAAACTTCCAGTCCAAAAGAATGCTTCAGATAAGCGCGCTTCACCAATTTCCGAAACAAAAAGGGTCTCTGCTCCTACTTTGTAGGATGCCAGCATAATTCCCATAAAAAATCCCTTCCCCAGAAGCAACAGCATTTGCTTTTCTTCTCCAGTGTCTCCTCCAAGGAAGCGAAGTATTGACTTAATCAAAACGGTTAATTTAGGTGAGCACTTTGGGAACTAAAGATATTTCAATTTTTACATCAAATTCAAATGAAGTTTGAATTTTTTAAGATTCAAGCCTTGAAATGGCTTTAAACCTAATTCCAGATTGAATTTTTCTCAGTTTACTTCTTTTTCTTCTTGACCGCCTTTTTATTCTTATTGGACGCATCTACGGTACTTCCCCCTTTTCTTTTCAACTGCGTGTTGTACTCAAACATATATGCCACAGAGACACTTAAGTTGGTATGCGAGTATTCGTAATTTTCCTGATATCCTGAATCGGGAATATTGGTTTCACTTCCCACTAATATTCCTTTGGAAGCTCCGTCTTCATTGACTTCCATATTAAAGCCCATATTTGAGTGTCCCCAATTAAACCTACCATCAACCATCACCCTTGCGCCATTCGCCAAATCCAAGTAAAAGCCTCCACCCACAGTGAGGGAATACTGGATTCTATTTGGCTCATTAACCAGGAAAACATTATTACTAAGCCCATCTGCCTTATCTCTGTTAAAACCAATCTTATAATTTAATCTTGCAATTCCATCCGAACTAATGTTTTCATCTTCCTGATACTCGATATATCCCTTGCCTCCTAACCACAGGCTCAACTTTGGCCCACCATTTAAGTACCAATGAACTGGCGTATGCCCCATGCTCACTCTTAATAGTATGGGAAACGAAAGGTATCTGAAAGTGCTTTGAGAGTCCACAAAAAAATCCTCTTTGTTCCTCACTCTGTTACCTACCTGCTCATAGTACAGTTCTCCATGCACTGCGTATCTATCAGTAGCGGAATAGGTCACTACAACACCCGCCTCAAAATCATGATCTTTAGGGATACGATAATCCTTCTTGTACTCAGGGTCCTGGTAGTCATTGATGGTCAGGTGATAACCAAACTTAGGGCCTATCCAGTACTGAGCGTGAGCGAACCCAGAAATAAGAAACAAAATCGACAATTGGACTAATCTCATCTTGATCATGGATGTAATTATACGAAAATAATGAAACGATTTAGCGATAGATGAATTGCCAGCCTCAAATTTTTCTGACGAAAATTCAATCTGACGAAAATTCAATCGTTGACATTAAATTCGGGCAATGACAGACAAAAACTATATTTTTGATACCGTCAAAGCTAGTTTAACAGATGGTATGAATAATTTTTCGAGTGCACTTACTGCCAGGGTCATTGTCTTATCTGTTTGTATTCTCCTACTAGTAGCTCCATCAGCTGCACAGCAGGGACAGGTCTACAATCAATTCTTCATGAACCCCTACATATACAATCCTGCCTATGCGGGGGTGGATGGACATGGAGTCATCTATGCTATGTACAAGAATCAGTGGGCCAAAATCACGGATGGCCCAACCTTGTCTCACGCTAGTTATCATACCCCCTTAAAAGGAGGAATCGGAATTGGCGTTTCAGCTTTTAATGAAACACAGGGGCCTCTCACTTCTTCAGGAGGCAAAGTTTCCAGTAGTTACTTGATCAATATTGACAGAAAACACTTTCTGCGAGTTGGAATGTCAGTCGGTATGGGCACCAATCAGTTGGTGCTCCCTGAGGATGCTAATGAGGGGCCGTTTGTAGGTGCGGGCACTAGCTTTCTGATTGGGGACTTTGGCGCCACGTATCATTTCGATCATTTCAACATTGGCTTTTCCATGCCAAATCTTTTCAGCTCAGAGGTTGTAAATCCCGATGGGAGCCTCTCAACAATCAATTTGAAGCCAACAGAACGCATGCTCTTCAAGATGAATTACCGCGGACACATCAATCATGAGTTTGCGATAGAACCACACATATTATATAGGTACAGTTCCGTATTACCGAGTCAATTTGAGATAGCCACCGTCGTGCACGTCAAACACATTGCCTGGGTAGGGGCAACATATAGGCAAGATGCCGGTATGGTCGGGCTCCTCGGTTTCAAAATCAAGCAGAAGTTTGCCGTAGGTGCCGCCTTCGAATTGGGAAGCCCTGACATTGGAGACTTGACAGGCACATCCTATGAAATACATATCGGGATGCACATGGGAGATCACCACAAAGGGGGCACACATAAAAAAGCTCACGTAGATCACCATAAGTCATGGTTTCTCACACACAGCGATGAACTAGTAGCGGAGAATGATGCAAAAGAAAGGCGCGAAGAAGAATTGGCGCAACGAAATGACCCTGATGCCTTGGACTTAGGTGGGACTCCTACTATCGAAAGACCAAAGGTAGCATCTCCGCCTAAGTGGAATCCTAACGCTGAAATAGTGGCAGTAACTACGGCAGCTGGTGTTTTGGCCGGACAGAAACTGGAAAGAACCGGAGCAAATGGAGAGCCTGAGGTCATTGTCGGGTTTGCTCCTGAGCGAAACGGAGGTTCCGCTTGGGCCATGGCGGGAGTGCAATCGTATGAAGAGCGCACCAATGCCGACGGCTCTAAAGAAGTGGCCATAAAATGGGTAAGGATTGGAGCTAATGGCACTCTCGAAGAATCAACCGTGTGGGAACCGGTGCTCACCGCTGCGGCTGCCGCGGCAGTCATCGCCGGAGAAACCGAACAAACTCCAATTGAAGAAGTGATCGAAGAACCTGCGACCATCGAAACCAACACCCCTGACAGTGAACACATTGCGGATGCCGAACTAACCACTGATGGTAGATCCTATGCGGAAATAATTGCATCAGACCAGCACCTAGAGGTGACGGCAGGTGGCAGCCCAATTGAATTCAGGAAGGGTAATTATCTAATTGGTGGTGTGTTTGACAAATACACTGATGCAGATGAATTTTCGCAGAAAATGTTCCACAGAGGTTACAGAGATACACGAGTCGGGTATGTGAGTGCGCGTGGACACTACTATGTAGCGCTGAAATCTTATTCAAGTATTGCTCTTGCTAATCAGGACAAGGCAAGGATAAGAAATACGTCAGGCTTAGGAGATGTGTGGGTGTTGAAGGTTAATGAATAATACAATGAAAAGATATATCTCAATTTTAGCGGTGGCTCTTGCTGTCTCAGGTTTTGCGCAGACTCAGCCGATCATCACTGGCGTGGACAAGAAATTTGGCACGGCCAATGAATCAGTTACAATTACAGGTTCTGGTTTTGTGGCCACACCCATTGTATATTTCGGAACAGGACAAGCTTCGCTCGTGAATTTCATAAGTTCCAATCAAATTCGAGTAGAAGTCCCCGCCTCAGCAACCAGCGGACCGATTACTGTAATTAATCAAGATGCAACGGATCTCTCGGCCACATCCACCGTGCACTTTTCGATAGCCTTTGATCACGAAAGCGGCAATAATAATTTCTCACCGCCCACGACGGGGACGCCCCAGAATATGGGCGATTTCACCTACGATCTTTGCTTGTGTGATTTCAATGGGGATGATTTACTGGATGCTGTGGTCACTAACAACGAAGGAGACAATTTGAACATTCTGACA
Organism: uncultured Roseivirgaceae bacterium; assembly: GCA_964406435.1. Taxonomy (GTDB): domain Bacteria; phylum Bacteroidota; class Bacteroidia; order Cytophagales; family Cyclobacteriaceae; genus JAAEPI01. The sequence continues at coordinate 6,838 of CAYORY010000028.1, forward strand.
AACAATAATTCAACTCCGGCTTCCGCTTCATTCACCAATACAACTTTTAGAAATAATGGAGACCCTGTGAGTCCGGAAGCAAATACCTCACACAACATTGAATGTGGAGATTTGAACAATGACGGAAAGCCAGATTTGGTGGTGACCTCTCAGGCATCTGGTCAGCCATATTTGCATATATACCAGAATAATTCAACCAGCACCATCTCCTTCACGCGCATAGCAAGAATAGCGCTCCCAACCCTTGATGGTGGAGCACAGAGATTGCTGAAAAGAGTACGAATTGTGGACATTGACGGAGATGGCAAGAAAGATCTTGTGGTAGGTAGCTTCACCGTTAGCGATTTCTTCGTGTATTTGAATAGCTCCTCCGGGCCCGTCAGTTTCTCCACGACTCCTTCTCAGTTTAGTGTCAACGGAGCGGTAAATGCAGGGGCTATATATCCGGGAGATTTTGATAATGACGGTAGAGCTGATCTGGTTATTGTCCCTCACAGGGCTACAGGTCAACTATTTGTTATGAGAAATCAAAGTACTCCGGGATCGGTGAATTTTTCATTAGTGACTTCAACCGGTAACCAACGGGATAGAAATAATGTAATAACAGGCGATTTTAATAATGACGGCTTCATAGACATAGTAGCTACTAACGAAACCAATGATGGAATAGATGTTTTCGAGAATATTGGAAATTTCAATTTTAGCTCTAGCACATTCTCTTCTTCTGGTGCATCAGTTTGGGGATTGGATGCCGGCGACATGAATGGAGATGGGCTTACAGATGTGATCGTCACTTCTAACACCGTTACTTCAAGCATATTGTACTTCGAAAATACCTCCACTACCTCCATCTCTTTTGCAAGTGCTGTTTCCCAAAATACCGGAGCAAGTGGTCGAGTCCGAAATGTGAAAATTGGTGACTTAAACCAAGATGGAAAACCTGATTTGGCCTTCACCGATGGCTCCATCACAGGTGCATCTGGCCAATTCAACTATATCATCAATGACCTTTGTATGACGCCCGTGATCACGCCAGCAAGTGGTGTATATTGTAATGGATCTGAATTTATACTCAGAGCCACAGGAGGCGAGGGTCTAACTTACACATGGGATGTTACAGATGGAGGTGGTTCCGTTCCTGTTTCCGACACGGATAATGAAATCGATCTTAACTCTCTTGGTGGATTAACAGGCTCAATCAACGTGAGCGTGAATGCAGCAGTCGTCGGGTCAACATTCTGTGATGCAGGCGGTGATTCCGACCCGGCAGGTTTCTCAACAGGGTCTGCCGGTGAAGGCCAGCCTTCCATTACCGATCCCGGAGTTGTGTGCTTTGGTGACAATTTCACTTTAGTTTCTCCCACCACAGGTTTAGCCAATTATCATTGGAGTGGACCGAATGGATTTAGTGAAACAACTTCAGTTCCCATTGTGGAGGTATCAGATAATGCCACATTTGAAAATAGTGGCACCTATACTCTCGTAGTGGATGATGGCGATTGCTTAAGCCCTGAGCAAACCATTGACATTGTGATTTCAGGCCCTCCAGTCACCACAATAGAATCAACTAACTGCGATGATGGAAGCATCACTTTGGAAGTGCCTGATTTTAGTAACCAATTCACCTATCAATGGAAGCGAGGAGTGTCTAATGTGGGGACTGATAGCCCTACGCATACAGATACTCAGGTGGGTAGCTATACATTAGCTATTGAAGACGCTAATTCCTGTGTGTATACCACCGAAGCTTTTGAGATTTACACTTCATCATATACTGGGCCATCATTCGGAGCTGTAAATGAAATATGTGTTGATGTTGAAACGACATTTACCTCTGGTCAAACCGGCACGGGGATCACCAATTCATGGGAAATAGTCGATCCTTCCATGAATGTCACAAGCTTTTCTGGCAATGAACTTACCACTTCGTTTTCCACTGTGGGAACATGGGAAGTTCGACTCAATACGGTGTACACTTCCGCTTCATCTGGAGGAGTGGGGATTGGCTGTACTGCCAAAACCATTGCTGTGAGTGATCTGCCTGATTACGCGATAGAAGCCAACAGTGTGGATAATACCGGGCCTATTACAAAATGTCCGAGTGAAGATTTGACTTTGGGCTTTAGTGAGGTGGTCAGTGGAGATATCCTTTCAGTAACCTGGGATAGTCTAGGCACTTCTGTAGCTGCAAATACCTTAGTTATTAATGAACCAGGTACTTATAACGCCACCTATACAACCAATACGGGCTGTGAAGAAACTGTGTCATTAGAAATCATTAACCATCCCGACCTAGGACTTGCGGCAACCGACCCAGATGGCGCCTTCACAAATACAATTGTGGAGGGTGAAGTGGAGTTAGGAGATGGCCAACTCAGTGTCACCCTTTCGGTGGATAGCGATGTGACGGGGACTACTTGGAGTATTGTGCCTGAAAGTGGTGATGCCACCATAGAACCTAGTGGTAACAGTCTACTTGTGACACCTAAAACCCCTACCGTTTCCATCCAAGTGATCGGGACCACCACCGAAGGTTGCGATGAAACAGAGCAATTATTGATCCTGGGGGGTACATTCACGGCGCGCAAGTCATTCTCGCCAAATGGTGATGGCACAAATGATTTCTGGGGCATTATCAACGGCTCAGTGCTAACCGGTTGTACCGTTTACATTCTTGACACGCGAGGAAGAGTCGTATTTGAAACCGCCTCCCCTTTCAATGAATCAGGTGGAGAAAGTCAAATTTGGGATGGTAATTTTAACGGAACCGAAGTGCCGGAAGGTGTTTACTATTTCGTCTTAAAATGTGACGATAGCGTAAATAATCAATCCGGATCCATTCTGCTCGCAAGATAAATTCCTGTTTAATTACTACTTGCTACCGCCTTTCCTTTCACTCAGGATAAAATTTATTTAAATAATACAATTTAATATTTATATATTAATATTAGCATGATAATTGCTAACTTTCAGGGTCGAATTGTTTCTTTACCCTTTCAAGGCTATTTATTACCTTGCTCGGTGGGTTACATTCAGCACTTAACCAGTATGTATGGACGCATCATTTACACTACTCACAACTATGAATCGCCAATTTAGATTACCGATTTTTCTCGCATTCCTACTCATTTCACAGATTTCATTTGCACAAGAAGATGGGATTCCAAACTCATGTTCCGATCAAACGGACAATGGAGGCGATGGATTTGTGGATTGCTACGATGCAGATTGTGCAACAGACAATGCATGTAACGACTTCTTCTTTGGAAATGATGTGACCTGTACGGATGAGCCCGACGTTACTAATTTCTCCATCCGTCAGCAATGGGGCTCAGCCAACAGAACCGCAAATAGCCATGCCACACCGATGGTTGGCGATTTGGACGATGATGGCATTCCTGAGGTGATAGTGAATAATAGGCAAGACCAAAATTTCTTCGTTCTAAATGGCGCCACTGGTGCAACCATCGTGGAGGTGGATCTTGGGTGGGAACCTGAGAATGTGATGGCCACTGCCCGGTTGCAGGCGGACGATGATTGCGCACTGATTTTCGCCTATCGTGAGCGAAACAAGAACATGGCCATGTACGACTATTGCGATCTCCTTGATGGTAATTTCACTCCGAAATGGACAGCCCTTGCCTCTGAGAGCTCAATCGGATACCCAGGTTTTGCGGATTTCAATCAGGATGGAGTCCCAGAACTTTATCACAACAACGAGATTCGGAACGCGGAAACTGGTGCCATATTGGTAGATGGCCATGCTAACATGGCGGCTGGAGAAACCTGGCTCACCAATATTGCTGGTGGTACCGTGGCGGCAAATTTTCTCGATGCATCCGATGGTTGTATTGGAAACTGTGACGGATTGGAATTGGCAGCTGGCCGATACATCTACTCAGTAGATCTTGCCTCAGGCACCCTTACAGAAGAAAAGGATATATGGGATGACTTACTCGCCAATGGATTTTCCGCATCCGAAAGATATTATCCCAAGAAAAGTGGCACCAGCAATTGGACGGGCGTCTCGGTAGCAGACTTTAATCAAGATGGAAATCTTGATGTACTTATGTCAGGAGCTTTAGGAACAAGTTATTCCGGTAAGACTACTGTTTTCTTCTGGGATTTTGCAAACGGGTTTATTGATACCTACCATGACGCAGGCAACAACCACAGTAAAGGAACAGGAAGACTGAATATTGCCGACGTGGATAATGATGGCCAACTAAATATTAATTATGTATCGAACAACGTGCTGTATTCACTCAATGAAAACCTTGTGCCCTTATGGACTAAGACCGTGGATGAATTATCCTCGGGATTTACCGGTTGCACTCTTTTTGATTTTGATGATGATGGGACCGTGGAAACCGTGTATCGAAGTGAGTCAAGATTAATAATAATTGATGGTACGGATGGTAGTGATAGATTTTCGATCCCTTGTGTGTCCAGAACTCAAGAGGAATACCCAATCGTAGCAGATGTGGATGGAGATGGAGCAAGTGAAATATGTGTGACTTGCTATACAAGCGATGCAACCTCCTTCGACCCATATAGCAATACAGTAAAAGCGCATGTCAGAGTCTACGAAGCAGATGGAGGAGAAAGCTGGCAACCATCTAGGCCAGTTTGGAATCAGCAGGCCTACTTCAATGTAAACGTAAATGATGACTTGACCATCCCTCGTGAGCAACAAGATCACTCGGTAGTTTTCTCAGATGGAGTATGTACTGTTGGAGAAAATAGAGCCTTAAATCAATTCATGGTTCAGGCTCCCCTTCTCAACGAAGATGGTTGCTCAAACTACGTTTCCCCTGACCTTGATCTCAACTCCGTAATTACGGCCACTAGTGCACAATGTCCTGAAACCGAACTCGACGTTACCTTCTCAGTAAAAAATATTGGAGATGTAGCCGTCGCTGGTACCGTCCCTGTTTCGTTTTATGACGGAGATCCATTCTCACCAGGATCCACCTACTTAAATACCGTATTCGTTAACATCACAAATCTGGAACCTGAGCCAGTACCAAATCCAGATCCACCCATGTTCGCCCAAACTTTTACAGCGACCGCACAAGGAAGCGGTGGTGACTATGAGTTATTTGTAGTGCTCAATGACGCTGGAGGTACACCCCCAATTACCTTTACTCCTGCAAGCATTCCTGAATGTGGAGATCAAACTTCAAACGTGGGATCTGTAGATGTCACCTCCGATCCTTTTGTCCTGACAGTTCAAAAAATATCTGATAATAGACTTTGTATTACTGATGGTACAATACCTAATAATGGTGAAGCTGAAGCCTACTACGAAGGAACCCTTACTCAACTCGAAGTAATATATCTCGAAACATTTGACAATCCTGGAATAGGCTCAACCTCAGATAACGGAAGCTCTACCACTCCCCCCTCACCATGGACAATAAATACGTCCGGCGCTAGTCCAGATAATGCCGACGTAGGATCATACAATTCCAACAACATGTTTCGTGGGATAGACACAGATGGAAACATTACATGGTCAACGGGTATTCTAGATGTGGTTGGTTACAACAATATTTCCGTGACGGCCGATTTGTTTGCTAATGGTGCCATGGAAACCAGCCAAGACTTTATGACCATAGAATACTTCTTCTATGACGCATCGGATGTCCAAACTGAAACTGCAGTGTTTGCTGGAGGAGAGGCAAATTTCACCTACATAGGTGCCTCCGTTTCTGGTCTTCCGGCCAATCCAAGTAGTGTGAAAATGGAAATTCGGGTAACAATGAATAACACCGGAAATGATGAACAGTACTATTTGGATAATGTTCGAATAACAGGATATACTTCGCTGACGCAGCAGTTCAGGGAAGCAGAAGGTTTTTCATTCGAATGGTACGATGACGACCCAATCGCCAACCCAGGCGCCAATCTTCTTCATACTGGAAGCACATACAACTCCATGGGGAGCAACTCGGGAGATGTCACCTATTACGTTCTGGGATATTTTACAGATGGTAACTGTTACTCAAACGTTGTAAATCTGGATATTAATTTACTTCAGGATCCAATACATGGAGCCATAGCCTATGTCGTTCAGGATCAAACAGATTGTAGCAATCCAAATGGTCAAGTCACCGCTTTTGCCTATACTGAAACGACCGGGGGACTGGTGGCTGATGATCCTTTGAACAAATACGATCCTAACTTTCCGACAGATAACCTTCCATTAGACACCCTCACAGTTGGTTACACATTTGAGTGGACTCTGACCTCAGAAGGTTCCACTGTCATCGGTACTGGTCCAGATTTATCAAACCTAAGTGCAGCCGGGTACAGTGTGGAGGTAATCGAGAATTTAAGTGGATGTACAGCGACTTTCAGTACTACTGTGGACAATCCAAACCTAGATCCGGGTTCCATAGAACTGGTGGCTAGTGGAGTGGATATCACCATTTGTGAGGGTACAGGTGAGGTATCTGCTTTTGTTGATGAAGATCCTGGAGCGGGAGTTACACCAAACACAGCCGATTATACATTTGAGTGGTCAGATGGTACGGTTCCAAAGGCCACCCCTGACTTCATTGGGGATACTTACCCCGGTATAACCGCGGGCACTTACACAGTAGTAGCCTTAGTAAATGCTACCAATTGTAATTCCAATCCTGTGACAGTGACCATTCAAGATGTCTCTACTCAACCAACACCTGATTTTATTGTAGAAGAAGAGAATAATACATGCGCTACCACTGGTGCCGGAACAATCAGAATACGGCCAGAAAGTAATGACACTGCCGACCCTGATGATTACAACTATCAGTGGTTTTTAGGAGTGAATACCCTCCCTGAATACAGACTTCCTAGCCCGGGAGGAGATTCGTTTGGGGCTGCATTTTCAGTGCCTGGTGAAGAATGGGAAATGACCAATCTGAGAGCTAATAACTACACAGTGGTTGTTCAGGATAAGATTTCACTATGCTCCGATACGATCGTGGCAGTCATGACTGATAATTTTATTCAACCCGAGTTCGATTTATCTAATCCTGTCGATACTGAAAACTCGATGGTTTTGGATAATAATGGCTACATCACTATGCCTAATGTAGTCAATGGTTTAAGTGCAATTACTGTGTCCTATTGGGTATACCTCAGTGGAGCAAATTATGGCAATGATGAGAGGATTTTTTCATCGGGGAGCAGTGGAGAGAATCAGGTCTTACTTTGGTCAGACAATCACAACGGACTCGCCTTTGTAGTGAAAGCCGGATCAGGTAGAGGTCGAATCAACAGTTCCTATTCTGCCACGGGTTGGGTGCAAGTGGTGGGTACCTGGGACAACACAACTGGTGACATGGCGCTATATGCCAACGGAGTTTTGCTCGGCACGGACAATTATGGAGCCGGACAGACAATCTCAAACGGTGGCAATCCAATGTACATCGGCCGTGATGGATCATTCCCATCTAAGAAATTCGAAGGAGAAATTGATGAATTCAGACTCTATAATAAGGCTCTTACCATCGTAGAAATCAATGAACAATTATGTACCGCATTGACGGGAAATGAAGATGGACTATTTGTTTACTATGATTTCAACTCAGGCAATGTGGGTTCAGGAGACGCAGGTGCTACCATATTAGATCAGGCTCCTGCAGGAGGCTCTACTAATGGCACCATAGTGGAGCCAAATGATGCCACTGAGGTTACCTTCCAAACGGCGGATATTGAATGTCCAGTGGTTGGGGCAAATAACAACACGAGTTGTAATACTCCAAACGGCAGCATTGATGTTAGCCCATTCGTGACTCCTGCCGGGGATTATACCTATCGACTATATTCTGGATTTTCGACAGCCACAGAAATCGCTAACAATCTCACGGGCTTATTTGAAGGTCTTGCAGGTGGTTTTTACACAGTAACAGCGGAAGACAATGATACCCAGTGTGTAACAGGTCCTGCTACCATTGCGCTTCAGGATATTCCTGATAATCCAAGTATTGCCACTGTGATCACTCCAGACGAATCTTGTGACGATGCTTCCACATTCAGTGGAGCAATCCAAGTAACTAGTTCTTCGAGCACAAGCACATCTACTTATCAGTATGAGTTATTCAGAGGTGCGAGTTTCGCGAATCTGTTAGAAGATGTAACTAATGTAAATGGAGCCACAGGAAACCTGTTTTCAGGTTATGAAGATGGTTCCTATCGAGTGAGAGTGACTGACGAAGATTTGGGCTGTAGTAGTTTTGTAGATGTACAAATTGGAGACAACACCAGCACGCCTGTCTTTACTGCTGCTTCGTCTCTGCCTTCTCAAAATACCGCTTGCGGTGCACCAAACGGTCAAATTCTTGTGGAAATTGATGGCGAAAGTGAAGCTGACTATATTTTCAATTACTATCTAGGTTCTACTGAAGATCCAGGTAATGAATTAGCTGGATCGGGATTAGGCAACAATACACTGAATGGCTTGAGTGAGAATACATACACAGTGGTGGCCGTGCATGGTGTTACGAATTGTTCAACAGTTGAATTGGTGATAGATATTTTGGATCAGCCGGAATTCCCCAACGTTGAAGTAGCATCTCAGACCTCACAAACGGATTGTGGAACAGGCGATGGTACAGCAAGTGCTTTTGTAGAGGATGATGATATTGGCTGTACACCGTGCCTGGAAGGAGATGGATTTAGCTTCCAATGGTATGTGGGTAGCGGCACTGGTGGCGCTCCGGTACCCGATGGAGATGGCGGTAATACCAGTTCGGTCATGAACCTTGCAGCAGGCACCTATACCGTGGAGGCAACAAATGCATTAGGGTGTACCAATACAGAAGAGGTCGTAATTGGGCTTTCTCAGATAAATCCAACATTATCTCAAGATGGTGCGGCAACCCCCAATACAAGTTGTACGCTAGGCTCTTTTACTGGCGCGGTTTCAGTCAGCGTTGAATTTGATGGTGAAAATCCT
>CAYORY010000029.1:0-15450 GCA_964406435.1 uncultured Roseivirgaceae bacterium
TGTGGGAAGTACTGGATTCGAACCAGCGACCCCCGCCCTGTCAAGGCGGTGCTCTAAACCAACTGAGCTAACTTCCCAATAAAACCCGTCAATAAGTTCTCTAAATCCCGTCTGAACCGATATTCATCCGGGCAGGCTAATGCCTCAAATGCGCGACAAATATAGTATAGGTTTTTTATCAGTTATCAGGAGAACCATCCGCAATCCAACACAATATCAAATCAACGTCTTCGGTGCTCAAAGGTGGCTGACCTCCCGGAGGCATGGATCCATTTTCCACACGCACGCCTATTCTTTCGGATTTCAGAATAATCTCCTCCGCTGTATTCAAAAACGGCTGGACACCATCCGCATGGCACCTAGAAATAGCGCAATTCGCTTCAATGATCGGCATGACTTCAAGTGCAAGACTTACCTCCTCACCGCAGGCAAACTTTGTGTCCTCATCCTTGTCCTCACAAGACACTACTGACACGATCAACAAAAGAATGACAAGAAGCCTATTCACCTTCCACCTCCTCCGTTTTTTGCTTCTCCCACGGTGCTCTGGATTTTTTGGCGAAATCAATCATTACCAAAATAACGATGACCAAAAAAATGGCAGAAACGATAAAAAATGTTTTCTTTGATGCCTTCATTCGATAAAGCAAAGAACCACCAGATTAGATGAATATTCAAGCCAAACTCCTAGAAAAATTTCCAACACAGCAGATTACTGATTCCTTTCAAAAAAGAGAATTCGTGGTTGAATTTGCCGACAATCCTCAATATCCCGAATTCATCAAATTTGAATTAATCCAGGCGAATTGTGAGTTGCTCGAAGGATTTCAGGTAGGTGATGACCTCAACATCTCCTTTAACCTGAAAGGCCGAAAATGGACCGATAAGAATGGTGAAGTGAAGTATTTCAACTCGCTGCAAGCCTGGAGGCTAGACAAAGTCGGATCATCCCCGGCTCCCTCAGCCCCTTCCCAAAGTGAACCCGCTCCGTCCACCGACTGGAAGCAGGAAAGTTTCTCAGCCGACGATGATCTCCCTTTCTAAGGGATTTGGAAAAACTCATTAACTTCCAAGACGTTAGAGAGGTTACGCCATTCCAAAACATGCAGAAACACATTCTTACAATTGGTATCCTGTCATTGCTGCTGATGAGTTGTGTAGGTGAGCAAAAGGAAAGACCTTCACCGTTACGTTCAGATAGTACTTCATTTAATGCTGGAATTGTCAAGATTGAATACAGCAGTCCTGCTGTCAACGAGAGAGAAATTTGGGGAGACCTGATACCCTACGGTAGAATGTGGCGAACTGGTGCGAATGACGCCTCCTACATAGCTACTTCCATTCCTATTAAGCTGAATGGTGTAACCTTGGACTCTGGCGCGTATGCGATTTTTACCATTCCGAATCAGGATCGTTGGGAGATTATCCTGAATGAAAAATGGAATCAGTGGGGCACGTATCAGTACGATAGCACATTGAACGTGGCACAGTTTTTTGTTAAACCCTACAAGGCAAATGAATACTCAGAAAGGATGAAATTTTACTTTGAGAATGACTCATTGAAATTTCATTGGGAAAATCTAGGTTTCAGTCTTGTGATTGAAGCGCCCTAAGACCATCAACCACGACCTTGGCCAATAGCCGGCCCATGTCATCTACCACCTCCTCACAATTGCTCAGCATAAATCTCTTCTTCATGAACTTCGGATCTATGAAGGCGATGTAGACATCATCATTCTCCTCCCACACCAGTATTTTCAGCGGGAGATCAAGTGCGGTGGTAGGCTGGCACTCGATAAGCGAGGTGGTCAGTCCTCCATCTTCAAACAGAATCTCTTGCATTTCGCCGATTGTCACCCCTCTCTCAGCAGCGATTTCATGATGAGACACAGTTTCGAAATATACCAAATTGGCTTTTTTGATAGTAAAAACTAACTGCTCGGTTGTCTCGGTCACCGATCGAGGTGATTGATAAACCGAGAGCGTTTGACTCATGAGATGGTTGGATGCTACTATCAAAAAAAGGAGGACAAGACGTTTCATCAGTGTATGCAATGCGTGTTTACTACCTCAACTTTAAATATATTTTATGACAATTCTGGAAATGAATCATTTTTTGACCTTTTAGAACTAGGTTGAATTAAATTAGTTGTGTGAACCGAAGCTGCTAAGAATATCATCGTATGAACATTTTTCTAAGATTAAGTCTGCTAACCATCGTGCTAGTAATTGCCTCGTCGGCTGTGCTATTTTTCTTTACAGATTCGCAGGTCAAAAAAACACTGGAAAGTGAGATAACCTCGAATATCACGCAGCAATCGCAGCAGTCGGTAGAGAATATCCAACGGTTTATTTTCTCTAGGTTGAACGACGTTCGAATGACGGCCAAGAACCCCTATTTTAGAATTACGGATATCTCTCGGGCGGAGCTCACCAATAGATTGCTTGAACTTGAGGAGCTCAACAATCTGTACAACAATTTCTCCTTTTACAACATGGAAAGAATTCGTCTGGCCGACAGTCGACAGGTGGGTATTGGTGAGCAACATTCGGAGAGTTCCTTTTGGTTAAAACTCAAAGAAGATGAAGCTGCCATGGACATTGCCATCTCTGAGTCTACCAAAGAACCAGTGATGAACTTTGCCTCCAAGGTGCGTGATTTCTATACCAATGAGCCAATTGGGGTAATCGTGGGTACGATCAAAGTGGACGAGCTCTATAAACTGATGGGTGACTTCTCGCTGAGTTCGGAGGCTTCCAGAAAATTGAATGTGAATTGGATAGATGACACGGGCCTCTTGCTCTACTCCAATGAAAACCCCGATCAAATATTGAACGCCAAATACGCTCAGTTTGAATTGGTCAAAAATGTGAACAGCATCGGGGTGAATAAAGTACCATCAGAGGCAGATTTGATTTATGTCACGCGTGATACGGGTTTTCTGGATTACACAGGAAGTGGGTGGAAATTAGTGTTGAGTATCGGGAAAGACGAGGCGTTTCTGCCTTTGACGCGCCTAAGGGAGCAACTGATATTGGTGATAGGTGGAGCACTAATTTTTTCACTGATAGTATCCTTTGTGGTGGCTCGGGTGTTTGTGAAACCGATCGTCATGCTGAGTCATGCGGCAGAAGAAATCGGGAAGGGCAATCTGGACACAGAAATAACTGTAAACCGAAAAGATGAAATCGGACAGCTTGCAAAAAATTTGCAAATGACCACTCGCACGCTCATAGAGCGAATTGACGAACAAAAGGAGTTGAATGTGAAGCTGCAGGATCAGAAGAAATTCATTGAGTCTCAAAAAGCTGAAATGGAAGCCGTTTACCGTGAGGTCAACGATAGCATTAATTACTCCAAGAGAATTCAAAGCTCCATACTTCCTGATCCTGATCAGCTCAGGCGGGTTTTTAAAGACAAGCTGCTCATCTTCAAACCTAAGGATGTAGTGAGTGGTGATTTTTACTGGTTTGAGCGTGTGCGCACTGGCAGAAAAGAGCATATGATAGTGGTGGCCGCAGACTGCACCGGCCATGGCGTGCCGGGCGCCATTATGTCTATGGTGGGTTCCAATCAGCTAACAAGTATCGTCTATTATCAGAATTACATAGAGCCTCAAAAAATACTTGCTCGACTGGATAAGAACATAAAATTTGAAATCTACAGGGACATGGATACTGACGAGCCACGCCACGATGGCATGGAGGTAGGGGTTTGCGTCATTGATCTGGATACGCTGGAAATGTCCTTTGCGGGTGCTGCATTCCCATTGTACTTTATCAGAAACGGCGAGATAGAAATTTTCAAAAGCCCAAGGGTAACGATTGGACGAATGGAAGGTGCCACGGAGAAGGAAGTAGAAGATCAGTTCACTGTCGAGAGCATCCAGCTTCAAAAAGGTGATCGGGTCTTTTTGGCATCCGATGGATTTCAGGATCAGTTTGGCGGCCCATCTGACAAGCGTTTCATGGCCAAAAACTTCAGGAATCTTCTCTTGGTTGCTGGGCAAGACAAGACCTTACCCGAGCAAGAAAGGAAAATGAATCAGGTATTTGATCATTGGAAAGGCAATGCCGATCAAACCGATGATGTGTTGATACTTGGATTTGAAGTTTAGGGAAGGTCAGCCCACTTCCACTTCCAGCTTCATCTGGTAGAGTGCTTCCAAGGCCCCATTGAGAATTGTCACGATCTCATCCGATAGTACAAGATCGTCACTCGGATTTTCTATTTCCTTGAGGTCGAGTCCTTTGGATCTCAACTCCGGCAGGGTCTTGAGGACAATCCTCGACCATGACTGAGGAGTTATGTTTTCAATGCACCAATTTTTTGCGTCAGCTGCCTTCACCCTTCTATTATTCTGGTAGTCTAAATCCTATTACGGTCAAATCGTCTTCTAAACCGGACTGTTTTGTCCAGTCGCCCAAAGTTACCTGAAGAAGCTCTAATTGATCTCCCATGTCTTCCTGGTTCACACTGCGGATCATCTCCTGAAACTTTTCGTAAGAAAACCGGATGCCGTCTTCATTCTGCTGCTTGAAGAACCCACTCGTGAAAAGGTAGTAAGCTCCGTCTGGATCATAATCTATTTGATGCACTACCACCTCTGCGGTGTTGTCTGTTTTTGTGCCCTCAATGACTCTTCCTTTGCCGTCGGCACTGTGAAAAATCATATCCTGATACAAGCCTGCGTACTCTAGAGATCTGTTGTGATTATCGATGACGAGAGTCCCCATTTTGATGTCACATCTCAGCTCATTCGACCCCACTAAATCAAGATCCTCCTTCAAATATTTCACAATATCTCCTGCATGAACGCACTTTCTATCATGAATAAGTTCGTTCAGTATAGAATCGGCAATCAAGGTTTTCAGTGAACCCACAAGTCCTTTTCCTTCAAACTCAAGAAGCACGATGAAAGAATAGTCTTCATTTCTGAAATTGAAATTAGAAGCCCAAATGAATTCTTCTGAGAACAGGTACTTGGTCTCATAAAGAAGGAAATGCTCATCGAAAATTCTTTCCAGTTGCTTATCTGCCGGCAGCATTGATCGCTGAAGTTCTCCGGCATATCTGATGCTATCAATCAGCTGCTTATTGACTTCATGTAATTCTCTGGTGCGCTCGGCCACCTTCTTTTCCAACTCTGCTGTGGTGGACTCCAACTCCTTGATATGAACCTCATCGTCTTTCGATTCCTGAAAAATCTGGAATGCTTTGTCCAGAGTGGCCTTCATTTCATCAAAATCCCACGGCTTGGTGATGTACTTGTAGATGCCGCATCTGTTGATGCCATCCTGAATGGCCGCAATGTCGGTGAACCCAGTCAGAATGATTTTGATAACGTCGGGATGATCGGGGAGAATCTTTTCAAGGAATTCAGTCCCTGTCATTTCAGGCATTCGCTGATCAGTGATGATCACCTGGATTTCATTGTCCTTTAGAATCTCAATGGCTTCTGATGGACTGGTACTTGTATGTACTTTAAAAAATTTTCTAAAATTCGCCTTGAAGCCTCTCAGGTTTACCTCCTCATCATCAACATAAAGGACCTCATATTTCGCCTTATCGGTTAACTCCTGTGCTTCTTTTTCCATCAATTCCATGCCAAGTAATAGATTTTTGTGTGGTTAAGTGATTAATTCCCTGAAGCCGATTCTACCTTCTCCTTCTTCACCTCCTGTGACTTGACGACTTTAGGTATCGAAATTATGAACTCAGTCCCTTTGCCTATTTCACTTTCTAGTTCGATTCGTCCGTTGTGCTTCTCGATGATACTGTAAGATATGGACATCCCCAGTCCGGTTCCTACACCTACTGCCTTAGTTGTGAAAAATGGCTCCCAAATTCTACTCTTCACTTCATCAGGGATTCCTACTCCATTGTCCTTGATTCTGATATTGATGTCATCGGCAGTTTCCTCTGTGTACAATACGATCTCCGCGTCTTCCTTTTCCTCCGGTATCGCCTGAATCGCATTGTTGATGATATTCATGAATACCTGGTTCAACTGGCCTGGGTAGCAGTCAATTTGCTGCATGCCTTCATCGTAAAACTTGGATATCTTGATTCTGTTCTTGGTTTTGTTCTTGAGAAGAACCAAAGTGGCATCAAGGTTTTCGTTGATATTGGCTTTCTTCATCTCTTCCTCATCCAAACGTGAGAATACTCTAAGTCCTTTCACAATTTCGATGGTTCTTGTGACCCCATAGTTCACGTCTTTGACCATCACATCGAGCTCCTCCATGATCTCGTCGAACTCGTGATCTGTTTTGAGTTCTCGTACTTCATTCAAAATCTCCCCTGCCTTATCTACTCCTTGCTCCAATTCGTCGTATTTGGCAAGAATTTCCTTGATGGCATCCAGGGTGAACTCAATCGACTTCATACCTGAAGAAATGAAGTTAATCGGGTTATTGATCTCATGTGCAATACCTGCGGTCAGCTGACCAAGTGAGGCCATCTTCTCAGAGTGTACTAATTGTGTTTGTGCACTCTTCAGATTATCCATGGCTTGGTTCAGCTCTTCTCGTCGTTTCTGCTCTTGCCGGAGAGCTTCCTGTACTTGTCTTTCTGCCAGGAAGAGTTTCTCATTATCCTCAAGTTGCTTTTCGGCCATTGCTCTGATTTCCTCTTCCGAACTTTCAAGCTTGCCATAGGCAGCCTTCAAATCCTTCTGCGCACCGAGAAGTCTATCATTGATGGCGATTTGTTCCTGTGTACTTTTCAGAAGTTTTGCCTCGGAAACTTTCAGCCTTTTTAAGTTAGCCGCAAGCTGATGCCTCGAAATGAGCAATTGCTTGTTGGCATTTTTTTGCTTTTCATAACTCACCCGAAGCTCCTGCTCCGATTTTTTCACTTTGACGAATGCTTTGTTCGCAGTTTGGAAGTTTTCATTGGCCAGTTTCCAAAGTGGACGGAAGATCACGAAACCCTGAATGATAAACAGAACCACCAAGGCTCCCAGAGCAATTTTCTCAGCAAATCCATACGATCCTGATCGGGCCTGAGCTTCTGTAAAGAAGTAATCTGACACCTCTTTGGTAGCTCTCAGGTAGTTGTCCTCATTGCTGAGTATGTCCCGAATAGAAGCCCTGAGATTGGTGTAGGTCTGTGAGTTCTGATCAGGATTAAATTCCAGATTGCTGAGCGTTTGTGCAGCATTATTGACCAGAGGGAAGTATAATTTCATTTGAGAGGTGACAGCCGCATACTCTTCCGAATCGCCCGGATCGTTGATAAGTAAAGTTTCATCTCCACTCAAAAGGGCTTGGTGCACCTGTTGCCACTGGGGTAGGACTCTGGCTATTTGTCTCTGAAAAGTCAGATAATTACCCTCAGCGTTATTCCCACCAATGGAAATGGCATATCCCATTCCTACCGCCGATTTAGCAATTTGCTGAGAGAGCATCTCCTGACGAGCAGCATATTGTATGAGGCGGTCATCTTGTTCGAAGTTTCCGCTCACTTCCTTCTGAAGACTAAGTTGGTAATAGAATATTGCTCCTAGAATGAGCAAAGACATTATCACGAAACCTACGACATATAAATCCTTTTTCATGACTGGTAAATGTTTATTGAGCTGGTTAGGCCATTTTCACTTACTTCAAAGATATATAGGCTTTTTTCAAAAATTGACAAAGCAAAGAGAGGGCAACTTAAATTACGTAGAAATACCAATCAATTAAAGAATCACTTTAAGAGTCTACTTTTAGGCTAAGGAATAAAGAGTTTTATCTTTGTCCGATTCAGAATTTAGTGCTTACTTTCTGATTTGTTTCACTAGCATGATAGATGGATTACCTAAGAAGCTATAAAAATATCTATGACCAGAATATCATTCTTCTATACAAGGGAGAATTGACCTTCGATTTGGTCACGTCGCTAATTACTACTTTGGAAGAAAGGCTGGAGGAATTGGAGGAGAACAGGCGGGTCAAGAAGAAATTCTACAACGTATCGACCGAGTGCATTCAGAACCTATATTACCATCTGGATGAGGTCAATGCTGATGAACTGAGGATTAGCACTTACGATTCGCGCTCGGCTTTAATAATGATAGCGGCAAGGAAGCGGTTTTACAGTCTTCAGACGGGTAATTACATTCCTTCGGAGAAGGTGCGGTCGATACAAGCTAGGCTGGATGAAATAAACAACGTGCCTGCGGATGATTTGAGAGCCTTGTACAAAAAAGTGCTTAACGAACAGGAGTTTTCCGATAAAGGAACCGGGGGACTTGGCTTCATAGATATTGCTCGCAAAACCGGCGGAGAAAAACTGAGATATAAATTTCAGCCTGTCACTGATAATGTTTCTTATTTCACTTTTCAAGTACGACTACCCAGATTAATTTAAGAGCCAGCGACGACTATGCCTGAAATACAAATGGAACGGATTTTCATCGAACCTTCTCGAATAACCCCACTGGTCAATTTTGATCCGGAAGATGGCGTACTTGAAATGAGAGGTCGATCCAGCCCTGAAAATGCCATCCAGTTTTATCAGCACCTCATCGAAAATCTGGCCATGTTCGCTGAGAGCTCTCAAGACTCGTTCACTGCCCATTTTGCCTTTGAGTATTTCAATACCAGCTCTTCAAAATGTCTTTTTGACGTTTTCAAGCGGCTCGTACGCATCAGGGACAGTGGCAAGGAGGTGCATATCAATTGGTTTTACGAAGAAGACGATGAAGACATGATGGAGGCGGGAGAAGATTACAGCGATCTGCTTGATTTGGAATTCAATTTTATTGAAATTGAGGACTGAAGTTAGCGGCGCTAAAGCATGGATCAACATCAAGAGCTCTACCACGATGAGATAAACAATCTCAAGACGTTCCGTAAGAAGCTCCAGACACACACCATTTACAAAGAAGACCTGCACGAGTTCTCAGATCAGTATGAGGAATTGGTGGCTCAGGCTAAGGTAATCACTCGTGTAAGCGACCGACTCCAAAAGAAGCTTGACAATGCCAATGTGCACATCCGAGAGCAAAACGAAGAAATCAAGGATAAGAATCAGGAACTAGAAGTGACCATCTCACAGCTTGCTAAAGCACGTGTGGGCAGAAAAGCATCAACAATCATGCTTACCGTTGGTCTCCTCCTTTTCGTGGCGGAGCAGCTCTTCCTTGAACCGTGGATTGACGACAATGTGGACATTCCGTACTTGGGCTATGGCATCTTGGCCGGTCTCTTCTTCGTGGTGAAAGGTCTTGAGTCAGGTCTTGAGAAATACTTCCTCAATAAGGAAAAAGAAAAAATCCTGACCTTGGAGCCTGCAAACAACGAGTCCAAATATAGAGATGCGTTTTAATTATGAACGAAGCACAGAAAAAACTTGCCGGGCGTCTTACGAGCCAATCTACGATGAGGCTATTCATGCTCAAAAGCCTCCCAATGGGACTTTTGGCAGGGTTACGTATTCGCCAAGCCGATGAAACCATGACTCAGGTTTCAGTGCCATTCAAATATCTCAACAAGAATCCATTCAGATCGATCTACTTCGCTGTGCAAAGTATGGCAGCCGAGATGTCTACCGCCGTGGCGTGTCTTTTGGCAGTGGAAGGTCATCAACCAAGTGTTGCTTACATCATTGTGGATCTGAAAGCTCAATTCTATAAAAAAGCAAATGACAGGGTGTGGTTTTCCTGTGAGGACAATGGGCATGCCTTCGAGGCAGTGAAGCAATGTGTGCAAACGGGCGAAGCAGCCCAGGCAACTTTCAAAACCGTGGGCAAAATGAAAGATGGCACAGTGGTGTCCGAATTCGAATTTACCTGGTCATTCAAGCAAAGAAGATCATAAGTCCTTTATCAGGACGTTGGATTTTGACTTACCGATCATTTCATCGATTCCCTCAAGTGTCTTCTCCAGACTTTGGAACGTTTCAGATTTTTGGTCGTCAAAGTCTCCTTTTCCTTCCGACTCATACCGGCTCAGAACATTGAGAATGGTCATTTTCTGAATATCATAGGCCGGCTGGTACAGATCGTCTCCCTTTTCTCCCTCGACTCGAGTCAGAAGGCCCGACTTTTCCAATTCATAGCAAATTTCACTTATGAAACGATAAGGCACGCTACCCATGCTAGCCAACCCTCTGACGGAGATTGGCATTTCACCATCCTCGAACCGATTGACTATCCGGTGCATAATAAGCAGGGCAATTTTTTTCTTGTGTTTCAGGCTTAGCTTCAGCTTGTCATTGTCAGGCACCCAGTTGTCATAGTGCTGCAGCGCATACGCAAGCTCAGCACCTATAAGCACAATGAACCAGCTTAGTTGGATATAAATAAGGAATAAGGGCAAAATGGCCAGACTGCCGTAGATCGCATTGTAGCGGCTAAAGGCAAACTGAAAGTTGATGAATCCCCATTGCGTGAGTTGATAAGCCGTGCCTGCTACAATGCCCCCTATAAGGGCCGGCACCACCTTGACTCGGGTATTTGGAAAGATCAAATAAAGCAAGAAAAGTAGCAGCCAGATAAGGGCATAAGGCACCAATTTGATCATGAACAAGACGCCAGATTTGATTTGGCTAAAATCACCGGTGGCTGAGCCGAGTTTATTGACCTCTGCGGCAATGTACACCGTGGCACTACTCGACATCAATATCAAGAGGAGCCCCAGTATCATGACAGATATGTAATCGGATAGTTTGCGGTGTAGTGGCCGGTGTTTTTTGATGTCCCACATCACATTGAAGGTTACCTCAATGTTGTTAAGCAACCTGAGCACCGTGTAGAGCAAAATCACCAACCCGATCCCTGTGATCACTCCGCCATTCGCATCTTCGACCATCTTCTCGGCAAACCCCCAGATATTGTCCAGCACTTGCTCCTGGCCCGTGAAAAAATTGCCCAACTGCTCCTTAAGGGTGTCTTCCAGTCCAAAACCCTTCGAGATACCAAACGCCATCGCAATGACCGGAACAATGGAAAGCAAGGTGAAGTAGGTAAGATTCGATGCTTTTTCGCGAATGCGATCCTTATTGAATTCGGTAAACGTGATGATCCAAATCCTGAGAAACTTATAGAGCAGTTTCTTCTGGAAAGACAAATCCTTGAGCTTGACGCTCCACAGATCTATCATAAAAAACTTCTTGATATCGGCAATCCTCTCGGCTAGGCTCATGTGCTGCAAATTGATCGTGAAAAGATAGCTAACAAAAAAGAAAAGGAGCCTAAAGAGCTCCTTTTCACCTAATCACCTGTCAATCACCTTAATAAAACCTATCAAGATCATGAAGTTACAGCGTAAACATCCACCATAAACTTTCCCCCTATTCAATTGAAAGAATTCATGGTTCGCTCCAAGCCTATGGTGGCAAAAGAGTGGATGGCCTCTATGCTTCTATCCATGTAGATGACCAGCTCTTCAAATTCCTTGGGAGTAAAAGGGCTTAGCACATATTTTACCTGCCCACCTTTGGGGTAATCATCGCCCACCCCGAAGCGCAATCTGGGATATGCATTACTACCTACATTTTCTTCAATGTTTTTGAGGCCATTGTGCCCACCTGCAGAGCCACGTGGCTTGAGTCTTATTTTTCCAAAAGGCAGGGCAATATCGTCGGTGAGTACAAGCAGGTTCTCAGGTTTTAGTTTTTCCTGCTGAAGCCAATAATTCACTGCCTTTCCGCTAAGATTCATATAGGTAGTGGGCTTTATCAGCACCAGTGTCCTCCCTTTCACTTTCATTTCGGCTCGAAATGCCAAACGATCCTGCTTAAAATCCACTCCGGCCTCATCTGCCATTCTATCCAGCAACAGAAAACCGATGTTGTGTCTGGTGAGCTCATATTCTGCACCGATATTTCCCAGACCGACAATCAAATATTTCAAAACACTTTCCCCTTTTTAAGTTCGTTTGGTTCAAAGATATTTCTAAAAACAAGATGCCGCATGGTGAAGTCAAAACCTTCTATTTTTGCCCGGATGTCAAAAAAGTGTCTCGGACTTCTTCTCATCCTTTTTCTTGTCTTCGGATCAGGCTGCAAGGTCATTTACCCCAATCGGGTGCCTGTGGTCAAAGCCAAGAAGCATTACGGGTGGTACACCCCAAAATCTAAGCATAAGAAACGAACGAAGGTGGTGTGGATGAAAGTACAGCGGGCGAAGAATGTACCCAGAGATACGGCCAACTCTTCTCCTGATTTTGATTCGAATGAATAAAGAGGTTTTCCTTCACATAGGCACCAACAAAACCGGCTCAACATCCATCCAAAACCAACTATATAAGGATAGGTCTGAGCTTTTGAAGCATGGGATAAGCTACCCCTTGGAAACTAAAGCTCATCACCATGTTTTTCGCAACAAGACCGGAAATCTTAGGCTAAAAATCGACAGTTGGTCGGAGCTCATGAAAGAGATTGCGTCTCCCGAAATAAAAAAAGTGATAATTAGTGCTGAAGGATTTGCCAGAGGCTATGCTAACATTGAGCTTGAGGGACTTTACCAGATCAAGAATGAACTTCGAAATTTTGACGTCACCATTGTTTTATTTCTAAGGAGCCAGCATTCATTTCTTGAGTCATATTACTCCCAATTACTAAAGCATGGAGTTCAATTCTCTGAAAAGCTGCTAGAAGAAATACTAGAAGACACCAATTTGGATTATTTCAAAATGGTATCAGCATGGGCTTCCGTCTTTGGAAAAGAGAAAATTAAAGTGCTGTGTTTCAATAGCATTGAAAGTAAAGATCTTGTCCAGACTTTCTATGATATTGTGGGAATTCCGTTCATCCCTTCCGAAACACCTCCCGCCAATAGAAAACCATCACTGGATCAAATGCGATGCTTCTATGAAATTCACAAAGTTATTTCTGAGAACAAACTGGCAGTCAATGATTTGAGAAAGGACTTATATCTGGGTCTTCTTCGTCACACAAAAAATTGGACAGAACCTATTCGTGATTATAAGCTTATCCCCTTTGAAGTGGCTCAAAACGTACATCAGAAATACCTCAGCAGCAATCAGGAGTTAATAGCATCATACCCTGATAGTGACCTTAAAAAGCTACTAGAAGCACCAGAGTCGTATAACCAATCAGATATAAGCTTCTCTGCATTGCCAGAGTTACACCGAACACAGGGAGTTGAATTCATTAAAACTCAGGTGTTTCCAGACTACTCCCCAAGGTAAAAATCGAAGGTTAATTCATTCATGCATTTGAAGTGTCCTTTTGGGCACTTGGCGTGCCCAATCTTCGAACATGGTCGGCAACCCAGATTTGAGTTTTCAAATACAGTGAACTTGGTTCGGTAGGGATACATGCCAAACTCAGGAATCGTATTGCCCCATATACTGAAAATTGGCTTCTTAAATGCCGAGGCAATGTGCATAAGGCC
Source organism: uncultured Roseivirgaceae bacterium (assembly GCA_964406435.1). Lineage (GTDB taxonomy): Bacteria > Bacteroidota > Bacteroidia > Cytophagales > Cyclobacteriaceae > JAAEPI01. Next base: position 13,350 of record CAYORY010000029.1, read on the forward strand.
AGTGTCGTGAGTAAACACCCAATTCGCTTGGCGAATGAGAGAAGCCGACTGATTGAGATTGCATTTTCCAACGGCATTGAATATCTCCGTTCGCTTCCCGAGTTTATCCAATCCTTCTTCATAGGAAGCCCCTGACTCATTTTTCTTGAAAAAAGCCTCCACCTCTTCCGCAATCACCGCGTCTTCAGGCCCGCCTAATAGCACCACGGGTTTATTGATTCGATCACAAAGCTCGATCAACCTGGACGTTGGAAGTCTTTTGGTGGCAAATTTTGCCCCGACCACAACTGCAGCGTACCCACCTCGGTGTGACCCGGGCAGCCAATCCATCGGCATTTCATCTTTTTCAGGAATGAAATAATCGAGCCCCAGATTGTCTTGGTTAATATCAAAACCGGAGAGCGTATCAAGATAGCGGTCTACAATGTGGACATTAGGAAGTTTGTTTATTTTGAAAGTGGTCAAAAGCCATTTCTCCCAATTAAGCTTGTTGAAACTTCGGCTCGTCACTCGTAAGCTTAGTTTGACTATCCTCGTGCGCAGGTTGTTATGAAGATCGACTATCAAGTCGAAATGCTCCCCTCTCAATTCCCTGATCAATTGACCCAATGAGTCGTCCAAAATGTGAATTTTATCTACATAAGGATTCTCTTCCAGCAAAGATTGATATGCTTTCTTGGTGGCATAATGCACCTCTGCTTCAGGGATCTGAGTCTTGATCGTGCGAATGACAGGAGTAGTAAGGACAATATCCCCAATGGAGGAAAATCGAAGTATGAGGACTTTCATCTGCGTAAAATTAGGGGAAGTGTATAACTCATTATTAGTAGATTTATTCAAACGATTTTGAAAATGAACTATTGGTTAATAAAGTCAGAACCTAACACCTACTCTTGGGACGATTTGGTCAAAAAAGGCAGAGACCACTGGGACGGAGTGAGAAACTTCAAAGCTCGAAATAACATAAAAGCCATGAAGGTAGGCGACCAATGTCTGTTTTATCATAGCGTCAATGAAAAGTCGGTGATTGGAATAGCGGAAGTAGTCAGGGAATTTTACCCAGACCCTACGACAGAGGACCATCGGTGGTATGTGATGGACGTGGCGCCTGTGAGGCAATTGAAAAGAGCGGTCTCTCTTGCCGATGTAAAGGCCAATCCGCAATTGGAGAATATGGCGTTGGTGAGATATTCTCGACTCTCCGTACAACCAGTGCGGCCCGAGGAGTTTGATATTATCCTTGAAATGAGTGAGCGAGCTGATTAGTCTGTTTGATGGAGCATTCGTTGCATTAATGTCTCCACATCACTTTCAATAATTAATTGTTCATTAATGGGTAGATATAAAAACCCTTTGCTCTCCATTTGATCAAAAAAAGAGATAAAATGATCGTAGTATCCATTGACGTTCAGCAAAGCACAGGGTTTGGTATGATAGCCAATCTGTGCCCAAGTCATAACCTCAGTAAGCTCTTCGAGTGTTCCAATTCCTCCAGGCAGGGCTATGAAGCCGTCGCTCAGGTCGGCCATTAGTGCCTTTCTTTCGTGCATTGTTTTCACTCGGTACAACTCTGTGAGCCCCATATGAGCTACTTCCATTTCGTATAGTTTCTCAGGAATTACACCCGTGACTCTTCCTCCCCGCTCCAGCATTGCTTCGGCGATCACTCCCATCAGTCCGATAGCTCCCCCGCCATAGACCAGCTCTATCTTTTGTTCCACCAATTTTTGACCAAGGGCAGTGGCTGCCTTCGCATATTCCGGATCGTTACCGATTTTAGATCCACAGTAGACGGCTATTTTTTTCATAAAAAAAGGTTACCCTACTAAGGTAACCTCTTAAAATCTAATTGTTGTCCCTATCCAAATTTTTCAGCTCATACCCCTGTAGCCTAGTCAATTCGCTACTTTCGTTGTAAGATTTGCCACCACATACTCACCCACTTTCTCCCCTTGATCTACGCCATTTTCTATGGCCATCATGTAATGTATACCACCATACAAACGGCTAATAGCGGCTTCCTCCGATGCTTCCAGGAAGGAATTGAAATCTCTTTCGGTGAGGCCAAATGCCACCTCGGTAGTGTCATTGAAGTAAAAAT
>CAYORY010000030.1:0-15229 GCA_964406435.1 uncultured Roseivirgaceae bacterium
TGTTGATGTGCTGACCACCTGCACCTGATGCACGAAATGTGTCCTTTCGGATGTCGCCCATATTGAGTTCCACATCTACCTCCTCCGCCTCTGGTAGAACCGCAACTGTGGCAGCTGATGTATGTACCCTACCTTGCGACTCGGTAGCTGGCACCCTTTGCACTCGATGCACGCCAGACTCGAATTTCATTTGGGCAAAAACATCCTCTCCTTCTATGGAAGCTACGATTTCTTTGTAGCCCCCTGCTGTACCTTCGTTGGCATTCATCAAGGAGAAATTCCAGCCCATGATGTCGGCATAATTTCGGTACATTTTGAACAAATCTCCGGCAAAAAGTGCCGCCTCATCACCTCCAGTGCCAGCGCGTATTTCCAGAATCACGTTTTTACTATCGTTAGGATCCCGGGGTATGAGCATGTATTTCAACTCCTCCTCCAGCTTTTCAATGATGGGCTCCAAGGCTTCAATTTCTCCCTTGGCCATTTCCCTAAACTCTGGGTCTTTTTCGGTACTCAATACCTCTTTTGCGTTCTTTAGATTAGCAGCAGCCAGGGTATACTCTTTGTATTTTTCTACAATCTTCCCTAGATCGCTGTACTCCTTGTTCAGCTTGGTGTATTTATCCATGTCCGACACAATGTCGGGCTGAACGATGAGCTGACCCACCTCCTCAAATCTGTGCTTTATGTCCTCCAGTTTCTCAATCATATCCGCAAAATTCGGGGGCAAATTTATAGAAGAGCCGGATCAATTGCTTAGACTTCTGCGTGTCTGAAGCAGTCAGTGGTATGGTCGTTCACTAAACCGATGGCTTGCATGTGGGCGTAAATCGTGGTGGAGCCAAGAAACTTGAACCCACGCTTTTTCAAATCCTTGCTTAGCATGTCTGACTCTGGAGTGGTGGCGGGTACTTCAGCCATTGATTTCCAATGATTGATGATTGGTTTTCCGCCTACAAACTCCCAGATATACTTGTCAAAAGTTCCGAACTCTTCTTGAATTTCAATGAATCGTATGGCATTATTAACGGTCGCTTCGATTTTGGCTTTGTTGCGAATGATGGAGGCATCTAGCATAAGTTCTTCGACCATGCCAGCTCCATATTCGGCAACTACTTTCACATCAAAATCAGCAAAGGCATTTCTATATCCGCTTCTCTTCTTGAGGATGGTGGCCCAACTCAACCCTGCTTGCGCACTTTCGAGTACCAAAAACTCAAAATGCTTACGATCGTCATGCACAGGAACACCCCATTCTTCATCGTGATACTTGATATACTCTTCGAATTGGCCCTCTGCCCATTTGCATCTTTTTGGCATGTCGAATAATTTTTGAACTAAAGGTAGGTTGAATAATATATAATTTAGCCACAATGAGAATTGCCCTACTTTTTGGACTATTGATCGGGTATAGTGCCTCTGGCCAGATTCCCCCAACGCTGGTCACCGAACGCTCGATAGTCATTTTTGATTTGCCTTTAGAGGAGAAGGGGGAGTTTTTGGTGAGGGGAGATTGGAGGGCGCAAGCCTCCAAAATTCAGGGGAATCTCTCCATTATGGGCATTGATGCGATTGGTTATCTGCATGGAGATGATTGGGAGGCTAGTCTGGCAAGCAAGGAAGCGTATGAATTGTTTTTTGCTCAGCGAATGGTGCATCATCGCATTCTGCTTTCTAAAAATACTGCCAACCTATTTGAACTTTCTATAATGCCCCTGACCAAAAACGAAGTGCAATGGAAGACAGAGGCAGGTTCCATTAACCAGGCGTTTTTGCGACTGGGTCAGGAAATAAAAAAAGCAGGACATCCCATTGAGAATTTTCTCAGCACATCAAATGCTGAAATCTTTACCGATATCCCCTTTACCAAGTATTCTGCCTCCACGAATTACCCCGATCAAATCCGGAGATTGACCTTGGGTGTAGCAAAACACCGAGACGAAAAGGACAATAAAAAACTGGTGGAAATCATGCAGGCCTACCCGTTTAAATATGAATTGTTTGATTATAAGGATGACGAAGACGCTTTCAGGCAGGGGTATCAATACATACTCATTAGCATGTCTACTAGTGGTCGATCGGTCAAAAAGCTGCTGAATTTCAGGGCGACAGGTGCCAACGAAACTGACTTTATGTCTACAGTAAAAGGAGACAGCACTGACACTAGGCTAAAAGCGATCCCAGTAGATGCATTGGTTCATAAGTATTATTTTAGGCAGACGGTCAATCATGAAGTCTTCGTGGGCAAAGAGTGGGATGCTGACGTTAGTTGGCAAAAGTCGCTTGAGAATTTTATTTTGAATATGAGGATCGCTTTTAGACGTATCTGATGGAGCTGAACCATTTCAAAACAAGACCCAAAGTTGCTGCCATTGACATATCGGCTTACTTGAAAAAACTTGGTCTTTTTAAAGAACTTCCTTCGCTTAATTTTCTTCGTCAGCTACACCGCCACCATCAGATGGTCATTCCATTTGAAAATCTTGATGTTCATTTCAGAAGGCCGATCACCCCGGATGTAAGAAAAATTTTCAATAAAATAATCCCCACGAAGCGTGGAGGATTCTGCTACGAACTCAATCTTCTTTTCTACCATTTGCTCATTCATTTGGGCTATGACTGCCAGCTGATTTCTGCCCGGGTGTACAGAAAGGAAACGGAGGAATATGGACCCGACTATGATCACATGGCCTTATTGGTGAAAATTCAGCAAACCGTCTATCTATGCGATGTAGGATTTGGCGATGGGTTCATATATCCAAAGAAAATAGAGCTGGAATCGCTCCAAATGGATATGAATCGGTATTTCAAGTTTTTCACTGATCCTGACAATAATTACTTCATCAAGAAATCTTCAGATGCAGTGAATTTTGAAACGCTCTATCAGTTCAGATTTCAAATGAGAGAGCCAATTGAATTTTTGGACCAGATCAATTTCAAACAAAGCTCCCCTGAGTCGCCGTTCGTTGGAAAGAAAATTATAACGGTACTAACTCCTGAAGGTAGAATTACTCTTTCAGACAGTAAACTTCGGATTCAGGAAAGAGGGGAAGACGTTCAAATCCCGGTGCTCAATGAGGACGACTTTTTCACAAAAATGGAGGAGCATTTTGATATTAGCTATCAAACACTCCTCCAGGTCTAGGTTAGGTAAGTAATTCTTAAATTTCGTATTTCTTCACTGCCTTTCTGAGGCTGTCCACATTGGCAGTGATGGATGGGTCGCTGTAAATCTGCTTAGATAGGGCTCCCACAACTTTTTTCTTGAAGCCTAACTTCTCAGCAATCTCCTCACAGTATTTGATTTCGCTCAAGTACACCTGACTATCGATTTTCATTAACTGAACGACATTGTACAAATAATCAAACTTATCTTCATCGGTCATCGTACTCACCGGAGGCATTGGCTCTGGAGTCTCCACTAAATCATCTATTTCTTGTTCTTTAAGTCCATTGGCTTTGCCAATCATATAGATGAGCTGCTTCTCATCTCCTGAAAACTCCCCATCTGCATTGGCTAATTGAATAAGCGTGCTGAGTTGTGCTCTTATGCTCATAGTAGGCTGTGTTTATTTTTTACGAGTTTTAAATATAGACTTTTCAATCAATAAATTTTTTAACCTTCTGCTTTAATTTTTCTCTGTTGGTTGTAATGCTCGGATCACTGTATATCATTGAAGACATCTTGCTAACCACTTTTTTGTCGAATCCAAGCTTGACGGCTACCTCCTCACAATACCTGATTTCACTAAGAAATACTTCATGATCAATTTTCATAAGCTGAATGATGTTGTACAAATACTCAAATTTCTCGTCGAACCCCAGTATACTGAAGTCGAGCTTGATTTCGGTATTTTTAGCCCTGAGCCCAGCCTCAATGAATTCACGGATTTCGGACTCAGGCACACCATTGGCTTTTCCAATTGCAAGAATTTGAATCTCTTCGCTTTTATCAAATTTCTCGTCTACAATGGCAAGTTGCACCAATGCTCTAAGTTGATTTCTAATTCCGTTCATACCAAGGTGAAAGATTTGACTTCAATTTAACCAAATTCTCAATGCATATAACTACCCGCATTAATGTCGAATGTTGAACCGGTTGCATGGTCAGCCATTCCACTGGCAATGAAGGTCACTAGAGGTGCAATGTCTTTTGCCTCGGTCAGTCTTTCCAGTGCTAGGTCATCCTTAGCGTATTCTTCACCAAATTGGCGCATAAATTCCTGTGCCATTTCGGTACGAACAAAGCCTGGGGCTATGCTAAAGGCCTTTATGCCCTGTGTGCCGAAATTTCTAGCAATCGAATGGGTGAGAGAAATAAGCCCAGCTTTAGAAGAAGCGTAGGCAATGTATTCCTCCTTTTCCCCTTTGAATGCCGCACGCGATGCAATGTTAATAATCCTACCGGCGGCTCTTCTTTTAATGAAATGTTCTATCGCCTTCTTACTCAAAATGGATGCGGATGTCAAGTTGACCATCATGGTCGTGTTCCACTTTTCCACCCATTCCTTTTCTGGGGCATCCATTTTACACGGAATCGCTACACCGGCATTGTTTATCAATATCTCGATGCTGCCCATCTCCAAAGCAGCTCTCTCAAACAATTTGGCAGCCTCCCCCTCTTTCGATAAGTCCGCTTGGAAGGCACGTGATTGGTTGCCTATGATACTCGCAAGGTTTTCAGCCTCACGAGTACTCTCATTGTAATGCACACCGATGGTGGCACCAGCCTCCGCGAGCTTCGTAGCTATGGCCTTACCAATTCCTTTACTTGCTCCTGTTACTAGGATATTTAGCCCAGATAGGTTAATATACATCTGTATTTTGTGGTTAAAGCCCTAAAATAGCTAATGATTTTTAAGACTTTGATTTTAATTTCAAATTTCCAATTCTTGAAAGAAAAGCATAATTTAGCCAGTGCCAGCCTTGGATATTTATCACCACTAGTATCTTCTCACTTTAAACTTGGACAATGGGCATCATCATCCCCCTATTACTGATATCCTTCTGCTGCCTCATCATTTGGCGGGCGGGAGATGGATTCATGGCAGCATCCGAATACGTCGGAAGAAACCTCTCAGAGGGAGTACGCGGAGCAACGATCAATGCCATTGCTAGCTCAATGCCTGAAGTTTTTACTTCACTATTTTTCCTGTTTATCCTTCAGCAGGATGGAGTTGGCTTCACAGGAGGTATAGGCACCACGGCCGGCAGTGCCATTTTCAATAGTATGGTCATACCGGCTGTAGCCGTCATTGCCGTGATTTCCATGGGATTGACTAAAAATATTCAAGTCTCCAGAAAAGTAATGCTGCGAGATGGCATCTCACTGATTATTGCCGAATTCATTTTCTTAATTCTGATAAGTGGCTCCACTCTTTATTGGTATCATGGATTGATTCTTATGCTGGTATATGCTGTGTACATCGTATACATGTTCGGCACCATGGGGAAAAAAGAAAGAGAAGAACTCCTCGATGAGGATACCCATATTCCAGAGGAGGAATTTGAACATGAAGAACCACAAAGTTCGATGCTCAAAGGCATACTGACTTTTGATCTGGAGCGTGTGTTTATAGGACGTGCGAAACTTGACAACCTTAGAGCTTGGTCACTGTTGATTTTTTCTACCTTGGCCATCGCACTGGTATGTTACTTCCTCGTTTTGGCTTGTGAATGGATAGGAACAGGGCCAGGCTCAGGCACAGGAGGTCATGCATCTTACCACCTATTCGGGATGGAATTCGTCGGGTTAGGAATCCCGGTAATGTTTGTCGCTCTTATTCTGGCCTCAGCAGCGTCTAGTTTTCCAGATACAATCCTATCAATGAAAGATGCCCGTCGTGGCAACTATGATGATGCCATTTCCAATGCGCTAGGTAGTAATATTTTTGATGTTTGTTTCGCCTTAGGCCTTCCCTTGATGATTTTTACACTCATTCACGGGCCAATCACCATGCCAGAGGAAATAGTAAGACAGAGCACCGAGCTTCGATTCTTGCTATGGTTACTGACTATCGTAGTGGTAGCTCTCTTTATTTCTGGCAAATATCTAGGCAGAAATAAAGCTTATTTGCTTCTCGCCATGTACGCACTGTTTGTTTTGTATGTAGTAGGTCGAGGCACTAAGCATGAACTGGCACAATCTATTGCCGACTGGTTGGTGAATACCGCTCATTTCCTCGGAATTGGCTAAATAATCAGGTATGTCTTATTGTCCTCAATTGAAACCTCTATGAACTTGAGGCTGGAGCATCTATGATTGGATTCTTCACCAGAAGTCAGATCAAATCTAAATGAGTGCCATGGACAAATCACCTCGTTGAGGGCATTTAGATGACCTGCACTTAGGGCAGCTCCCAAGTGAGGACATTGGTCGTAGAAGGCAATAAGAGAATTTGCCGTGCGTATTAAGCAAATCAGTTTACCGTCTGCCTTCACCTGACGCTTTTGACCAACGGCAATGGTTCTATCCATGTAAGATTTGTTTTCAAATAATAACAGCTTCTTCATATAAATTGCAATATGCTCAAATGCCAACGCGATAAGTTCTTCCTTCAAAGAAAACACGCCTATATCAACTGCGCCTACATGTCTCCTCTGATGAAAAAAGTTGAGAATGCAGGACGCAAGGGAATGGCACTTAAACGAACGCCATTCAAAATCGGGCACGATGAGTTCTTCAAAGAAGCTGAAGGAGTGCGATTGATTTTTTCTCAGCTGTTGAATGCTCCAAATTCAAACCGAGCGGTGATAATTCCATCGGTATCCTACGGCATGGCCAATGTGGCCAACAACTTACACAAATCCAAAGGTGAGATAGTAATAGTATCAGAGCAATTTCCAAGTAATGTGTATCCTTGGAAGAGTTTAGTAGCGTCCGGCTACCAATTAAAAGTGGTCGATCCGGGGACGGATAAAATGCAAAAGGGATTAGAGTGGAACCGTCGGATTCTTGAGTCTATAAACGAACAAACAGTGCTTGTAGCCATCGGGCATGTTCACTGGGCTGACGGAACCCTGTTCGACTTATTGGCCATCCGCAAAAGGCTTGACGAGGTAGATGGTTTGCTCATAATCGACGGTACTCAGTCGGTAGGAGCATTACCATTTGATGTTTCAGTCATTCGGCCTGACGCCCTGATCTGTGCTGCATATAAATGGCTAATGGGGCCATATGGTATCGGGTTGGCTTACTATGGTGAGAGGTTTGATCACGGCCAGCCGATTGAACAAAATTGGATCAATCGTGAAAACAGTCACAACTTTCGTGAGTTAGTGAATTATCAGGAAAATTACCTCCCTGATGCCCTGCGGTACGAGGTGGGAGAGCGAAGTAACTTTATTTTACTGCCCATGGTGAAGGCTGCCCTCAAAGAAATAAGGAAGTGGCAACCTGAACGAATTCAAGCATATTGTGAAGCACTTACCCAATCATTTATTGAAGAAGTTCAAACCCTAGGATTTGAGATGGAGGATGAAGCCTTCAGGTCAAAACATCTATTTGGGCTAAGGTTACCTTATGGCGTTTCGGGAGAAAGAGCCCTCAAGGTGTTTCATCAAAGAAAACTAAGTGTGTCGCTTAGAGGTGACGCTATACGCGTTTCACCGCACGTTTACAATGACGCCCGGGACGTTAATAAATTAATGTCCGCCCTTCAAGAGCTGGTGAAGTAGTCTAGGATTTTTTCGCTTTCTCTTTTCTGCTATTCACAAATAGCAGTGCATTTACGAATGCTATGAGACCTACAATGATGTAGACGAAAAGATGGACGCCTTCTGTTACTGCTGGGTTCGTTAGTTCCATTTCCATTTATTAAACGTGATCCCTTTTATGCTTACTCACCTTATTATTGGGCAATACCCAAACACAAGCGATAGAGAGGATAAAAAGAAAGAGTATAATTCCTAGCATTGCCATAATTGAGCAGCTTTAATTTTCAGCAAATATAAGCCCGTCGGTCGAGCATCAAAATAAAACATTTAGACATGCCCCTGATCGAGCATAGCATCCGCAACTTTTACGAACCCAGCAATGTTGGCTCCCTTCACATAGTCTACGTATCCGTCGCTTCTCTTTCCATGCTTCACACAATTGGCATGAATGCTTTTCATGATTTGTTGAAGCTTGTTGTCCACTTCCTCTCTGGTCCAATGAAGTCTTTGTGAATTCTGGGTCATTTCCAGCCCTGAAGTGGCCACACCGCCGGCATTAGATGCCTTACCAGGGCTAAACATGACCTTATGTTCTTTGAAATATTCGATGGCATCCGGCATGGTTGGCATGTTAGCCCCTTCGAATACTCCTATGCATCCGTTTTTCACCAAGGTAATTGCGTCATCCAAAGGCAGCTCATTTTGGGTAGCACATGGATAGGCCAAATCACACTTAGTTACCCACGGGTTTACATCCGGGGTGAATTTGGCCTTGGGGTATTTCTCGACATACTCACTAATCCTACCTCTTTTCTTGTTTTTGAGATCCTTGACGAACTCTAGTTTCTCCCGATCCATACCATCTGGGTCGTAGATGAATCCGGCCGAATCAGAAAGTGTGACGGGCTTGGCTTCAAAGTCCAAGAGCTTTTCCACGGTATATTGTGCGACATTGCCACTACCAGATACCGTACAAATTTTTCCTTTCAAATCACTACCTGCACTTTCAAGCACCTCCTTACTGAAATAAACCACTCCGTATCCAGTCGCTTCGGTACGAACCAAACTTCCACCGTACTCAATGCCCTTTCCTGTAAGAATACCCGCATATTCACCGGCTATTCTCTTATACTGCCCGAATAGGTAGCCTATTTCCTTGCCACTTACTCCAATATCACCTGCAGGTACATCGATATTCGCCCCGATATGCTTTCGAAGTTCTGTCATGAAGCTCTGGCAGAAGAGCATAATTTCTCGCTCACTTTTACCTTTTGGATCAAAGTCACTTCCTCCCTTTCCACCACCAAGGGGGAGGGTGGTCAAAGCGTTTTTGAATACCTGCTCGAAAGCCAAAAACTTAAGAATACTGAGGTTCACCGATGGATGGAATCTGAGCCCTCCTTTGTAGGGCCCGATAGCCGAATTCATCTGAACTCTAAATCCTCTGTTGATACGATAGTTTCCTGCATCATCTACCCAAGGCACTCTGAATATAAAAATTCTCTCCGGTTCTACCATTCGCTCCAGGATGTTGTACTTCTCGTATTTGGGGTGGTCGGCGATGTAGGGGATCACTGTCTCGGCCACTTCTTTTACAGCTTGTAAAAACTCCGGTTGGTGCTCGTTTTTGGCACTTACTACCTCCATGAAAGAGGCTATTTTTTGGGCGTGTTCTGACATTGGGATAAGGTTAACTATTGTTCGGGTTGAAGTTAGTTTCTTTTTCGAAAATGAAAAGCATAGGGATATAGATGAGCCACTAATTATTAACAAAAACTAAATAATGGGGTTATCGTTTATAGCCTTGAATGTAGCATTTTTACATTACAAACCACCAAAAGTATGAGCCAGATCGATAGCGAAATCTTCATACGAGTTGCTCATCTCGATGGAGACGAAAAGAGTGCAGTACTCAATTACATCAGAAATCTTAGTGGCAGGAATCACAGCGGTAAGAAGCACCGTCGTAAAGCAATCCGACAAATTCAGGATGCCCTGAACGGACAGGATTAAGAATTTTCCTAGTCTTCTGAGAGTACGATGATCCTATCTTGAGCTGTCAAAGTGACAAGCTCGGATTTCTTTGGGTTCACAGTAACCCCATAATCCTTGTTCGCTTTTTTGGAATCAGCCACAATCCTGTAGCCAATGGCCACCTCGTTTTTACGGGCTGCAGATTCGAGTATTGTGTAGAAGTTTACCGGCTCACCTACTCGGACATATTCAGTAGCAGGTTTTATATAGATTTCTGATCCATCGGCATCAAACAAATCTTCAAACACTTTCATCAAAAATTTATTCTCACTGACCTGACTCATCATTAAACTAATGAGCTTATCCGACACAATGAAATCGTCAGCACTGGTGATGTCTGCTAGTTGGCGATTGCGGATGTCGAGCATTTCACTTACGATCTTGTATTTGTCTCCCCTTTTCTCTGAGAAATTTCTTAAGTGCAACAACGTGATGAGTGTCTGGGCATCTGCCTCCTGTATCGGATAGTAATTTTGGTAGCAAAGTAGAATGATGTAATCCTGCTCTCCGAGATTCAGCTCTTCTAAGGTCTCTCTGTCAGTGGTGTCATGAACCTCAAACTCCAGAGTAATATTCTTGACATACTTCGAAAGCTGTTTGATGGTCTTATGTGCATCGTCAAACTTCGAGATTACCTTGACTACAGAACCAGGTGCCACATAGTAGTCGAGCTCCTTGATTATGTATCGTGCTCGGTCGTTCCATCCAACGATCGTGATCTTCTCCTTCTTCGTTCGGGCAGGCTCAGTATAGACGATCCTACTCTCGTCTATTGGAATGACCGCCGGTGAATTAGGAACGAGTGTATCGTCATCCTCCGTGATTCCAATTACCCTGTCCCCTTGCTGGAAAACAGTGTCCATTGGTGGATTAACCTCCACTGTGTTGTCGGCATATTGAAGACCCATGATAGCAGAATCATGATACGCAAAGAGAATTTCTCTAAAAGTCTTACCAACTAGCGACTCTTCCTCCATGAAATAAATCTCATCCCCGCCAAAGTCCATAAGCTCAATGTAAACAACACTTAACCCGCTTTGCCGGCTGGTTTGCACCATGATTCTGGAAATAATTTCATCAGACAAGATCAGTTCTACTTCATCTCCTCCCACCATCTTGGCCACTTCGTAGTTTTTCCTATTCTCAATCTCAGCAGTGATATGGTATGGGGCCTCTCTTCGATTTGGGTTGGTTACTATCGCAACGATTGTCTTAATAATCTGAGAATCTGAATTCTCATTGTCCTTATCAAGAATGATGATCGACTTGGTTTCGAAGGGATTCGCGATGTACAAATCATGAACGTCTATGGGATTGCCCGTTCTACAAATCACTTTTGTGTTCTTGGTGTCCCCCACTTTGTCTCTAATTTCGTCCTCCATTTTAACCTTATCCATATCGGCTAAGATCACGATGGTTCCGGATCGCTGATTTTCATTTGCCAGGACTATCTCGGGGATAATGGTGAATATCTTAGATGACCAACCCAGGATGAGTACGTGCCCTTCCTCGATTACAAATGACCTTCCTTTTCTCAGGGTTTCTATCTGGCTCATGATACCATTGGAGATCAACCCAATGAGGGTGGAAATGACGACAAGTCCGACGATGGTTACGGTCATCATAAAAAGCTGGAAGGGCCAATTGTCGGTGGCATTGCCCACTACGCCAGGATCCAGAACGTGCGTTAGGTTTTCCCAGATTGACTCAAAAATATTGAAGCTTGTATCGCTATTGGGATGTAGGTTGCTGACCCAAAGCAAAAAGGCAAATATCAAGACCATTATGACTGTAACGATGGCCAGTCCGTTGATCATGGCCACCGGGCCTTTGCTGACGTAATTGTCGAACCAATATTTGTATCTAACTTTTAAGGAGGGTTTTTTCATTTAGTCCAAGAGCCTGTGTATTGCTAAAATAGTGAAAAGGAATTGCTTTGAAGTAAATATCATTCTTTGTCGGCCAAAATACCCAAGTTGTGCCTTCAGTTGCTACATTCTTAGTATTTCTGCCTAACAATTCATAAGTCATGAGAATCTCACAGTTTCTTTCCGTTGTTGCCATTGCTTTCCTTTTTGGATGCAACCCTGTCACCATTGAGTATCCTCTGATTTACACGGACGAAGATCCTAATCATGAATTTGCATTGAGACTGAAGGAGGTCCTCGAGGATTCGTACAACGTGAATATTCGACTTGTACAAGCGGCCAGTATAAACGAGGTAGTCGATAGCCTCCAATTTGGGAAGATAGACATGGGTCTCGTGGAGAATTTGAATAATCTGGGCTCTGGGATCCAATCGTTGGTTCCGGTCTATCCAAAGGTCTTTCATTTGTTTTATGCTGAGGGCCTTGATCCTTCAAGCATTGAGGAGTTGTTTTATGATCACACTACTTATATAGGGCTGGAAGGCTCTGCCTCGTACAATTTTGTGACGGCCTTGTTTGATTTCTATGGCCTTGATGTTTCAAGGATTCATGTGACTACAGAAATGGTCCAAGCCGATGTTCTTGCTATTTTTTCAGTAATTATGAGCGAAGAGGAATTGTCCAGGTTCGAGGGTTATAAGTTGTTTTCAATAGACAATGTTAATACCATAGATGGTGGATCTGAAGTGAATGGAATAGCCTTGAAATTTCCTCTTGTAAGGCCGTTTATAATACCAAAAAGCACCTATGGCTCCCTGACGGATGAGCCTGTTGTGACCATTGCTACGGATATGATGTTTGTTGTGCGAGAGGGAATGGGGGCCACCGCTGTTTCGGATTTGCTAAGCTCATTATTTCAACACAGGGAGCGTTTTGTACACTTGAATCCTTCCTTTTTCTTCGGGATAATTGAAGATTTTGACCAGTCCAAATTGACCTATCCGCTACATGCGGGTGCACGTGCCTATTTGGAAAGAGATCAGCCAGGCTTTTTGGAGAGATATGCGGAGTTGGCAGGGGTGGCTCTGACTATTTTTATAGCGATTGGTTCTGGTGTTCTTTCCCTTGCCAAATGGCGCAAACAGAAGAAGAAAGATCAGGTGGACGTTTTCTACGAGCACCTTCTGAAAATCAAAAATGAGATACCGGCGATATTTACTGTGCAGCATGCCCGAGAGAGCATTCAGGAAGTGAAGGCTGAGCAGAACAGGGCATTTACCATGCTGATCAATGAAGAACTGGAAGCAAATGACTCCTTCAGGATTTACATGGAATTGTCCAAGGAAACCATAGAGGAAATTCGCTCGAGGTATCGACTGATAAAGACCAAGCCTTAGAAAGGCATCAGCACCAGTGTAGTTTCGGCATGCTCCCGATCAAACAAAATGGTCCTTGGCCGTTCCACATGCTTCCAGTCTTTGTCCAATTCATTTAGCAATTCCCTAGTAAGAACAAAGCGAATCGAACCGTCATGGAACTGAGCCTTTCCGTCCTCAAGTTGTTCAATCTCAGCATCGAAACCAATTCGTGAGGCCATTGAGATATAGAGCATTCCGGTTGGGGAAAGGACTCGTTTCAGCTCAGAGAGCATTTGCTTAAAATCCGATTTATTTTCTGAAAAATGAAGGACGTGGGAGCAAATAATGAAATCGAAAGAGGCTGTTTCATGAGGCAGTCGTCTTAGATCAGCCAGTGTGCAGATATCTTTACTGATCAGGTTTCTTGAGATGAAATTGGCAGATTTCACTTCCGACTCACTGCGGTCGATTGCTACAAGTTCGAATCCATTCTTCAGGAAAAATAGCATGTTGCGACCAGAGCCGCTTCCGGCATCCAGAATTCTATCCGACTCTCGAACCTTTCCTTTCAGGATCAAATCCATCAGGAATAAGTCCATGTCCCCCATCAAGTTATTTACTTCTGAAATCGTCACACTCAAAGCTGATTAAAATCCTTAAAATGCCGCTAGAAATCAATGACAAGAAATCGCTAGTATTAGTTTTCCCTTCTTACAATAGAAACAGAAGTATCCGTTCTGTTGGGAATACCGATTAGCAATTACTAATTTGTGCAAGAATCAACCTGAGCACATGTCCATCACCAAAGTCAATGTATTAGTTACAGACGATCATATGCTGTTTCGCAGGGGTACTATGAAGCTACTCGAAGGTTTTTCAGTAGTCGGTGAAATCTTGGAAGCCGAAAATGGTCTTGAAGCATTAAAAATTCTGAGTGAAAAGCCCATTGACATAGTGCTCTTGGACCTGGACATGCCTGTGATGGACGGATGGGAAACTTCACGGAAGATCGTGAGCAAGTATCCGAATACGTACATCATCATGATCTCGATGCACGACGATCTCAAAATCATATCGGATCTTATAGAAATTGGGGTGCATGGATATCTCCTGAAAAACGCCGATCCTGACGAACTCAAAACAGCGATTCATTCCATCCTCAATCAGCAATTCTATTATAACCAATTGGTCTCCAAAGCACTGCATCGAAAAATGAGGGAGGCATTTCCTTTGAAAAAAACCGATCTGACCAAACGAGAAGTGGAGATCGTGCAGCTTATTTGTGCTGAACTCACGATGAAAGAAATTGGTGAAAAGCTGTTCTTAAGCGAACAGACCATACAAACGCACAGAAAAAACCTGATGCGAAAAATCGAAGCAAAGAATTCTGTGAGTATCGTTCGTTTCGCGCTTCAAAATGGCCTGATTAGTCTATAATCGATCCTACCCCATTTTGGGTATTTTTTCTACCGAAAATAGGGTGTTTTGATTTCCATTTGGATCCATTAAGCCGCTGATAATCTGATCTTTAATTTGATTCGATGCTCCACTAAACGGGCGGATCTTCTATTTCTGAAATATCCCTTCACTAGTTTCGATGCGTCCTATAACAGGACGAGCTCTTAGGTTGATGGTTAATAAATGATCAATGCCGGACTTGGTAGGTTTTCGCTTAATCCTGTGCTAGTCACAAACCATCTTCGGCATTTTTCTAATCACACAAAAAACCCTGGCCATTTCGGTCAGGGTTTTGTGTTTAGGACTTCTTCCTCTCCTAGTTTAGGAACTCGTAAATACCAGCCACTCCCTGACCACCGCCTACACAGGCAGTCACCATCCCGTATTTGGATTTCCTTCGTCTCATTTCGTTGAAGAGCTGTACCGATAATTTTGCTCCGGAGCAGCCAAGCGGATGACCAAGTGCAATTGCTCCTCCGTTC
The DNA here is from genome assembly GCA_964406435.1 of uncultured Roseivirgaceae bacterium. Classification (GTDB taxonomy): domain Bacteria; phylum Bacteroidota; class Bacteroidia; order Cytophagales; family Cyclobacteriaceae; genus JAAEPI01. The sequence goes on from CAYORY010000030.1 coordinate 14,857, forward strand.
ACGTTCAGCTTGTCCATGTCCAAGTCCAAGCTTCTGATCACGCCGAGAGACTGGGCCGCAAAGGCTTCATTCAGTTCGATCAGGTCAAGATCGTTTTGTTTCAAACCAGCTTGTTTAAGAGCTTTCGGCACAGCCTCCACAGGGCCGATTCCCATGATTCTTGGCTCTACGCCTGCTGTGGTATAGCTTACCATTCTTGCAATTGGCTCGAGATTATACTCCTTCACCATTGCTTCACTCATGACCATCACGAAAGAGGCACCATCTGAAGTAGGCGATGAATTGCCTGCTGTCACTTGCCCTCCATTCTTGAAGGCAGGGCGCAAACCCGCAAGTCCTTCCATGGTCGTTTCCGCTCTCACGCATTCATCCG
>CAYORY010000031.1:0-15185 GCA_964406435.1 uncultured Roseivirgaceae bacterium
CTCCCTACGCCCGCATTATCGGGATCAGGTTATGGGTATGATCTCAGCCGCTTTTAGGCACCCCTGAGGACAAAGGTAGTCAAGGATCTAGATATCGGTTTCGGGACTCAGTCTCCCGAGCGCATCGAGTGCATTTTTTTGTCTTTCATGACTGGACCCGGAGATCACCTGGAAGGTAAGATCATTGGAGACCAAATAGTCTTCATACTTCTCAAAAAAATACTCACGCATATCCGGGTGCTCCCTTAGTGGGTCAGGTGCCCAGGGTAGATCGATATCCATTAGTAAGTGAAAGTCATAGCGACGATGGGCGAGCTGATCAAGAATCCAAGGGTCAGTCTGGCCGTAGCGGTGATCACTCCAGATTTTCAAAACAATCAAGTTGGTATCACAAAAGAGCAGGCCCTCGGTTTTTTCAGCTATTTCATCTTCTTGGCTTATTTGCCCTTTGGCAATTTCCAGAAGATCACGCTGCTGATAGGGTCTGCCAAGATTTTCCAAATACGCCCTGGCGTATTCCGGTACCCAATGGGTGCCGTAGTGCCCGGCGAGTAGCTCAGCTAATTCAGATTTTCCGGTGGATTCAGGCCCGACTATCGCGATTTTCTTAAGAGTCATTGATTTTCTTGACTGGTGAAATTAACAACAAAACGGAGCAATCGGCTCGCATTCGTGCCTTTCAGAGGTACACTCTCAAAAATCAGTAAATGTCATAACAAAGGTCACATTGGCTCATGACCACTATCATTCGCGCGCTGTGATGGCTGGTCTAACCTTGCTAAAGAAAATAATCAAACGATGAAAAAATCAATACTTCTCGTAGCACTGGCATTTCAAATCACTTCGGTAGTTGGCCAAAGTTACAGGTTGGAAAATACCGAATCCTCATGCAAGGTATCTGGTACTTCCACTCTTCATGACTGGCATTTGGAAGCCACGAAGATGTCTGGTGAGTCATCCCTTCAGCTTGACAATGGAGTGATCACCATAGAGAGTCTCTCTTTTGAGGTAGAGGTGGAGGGGCTCGAAAGCGGCAAAGGAGCCATGGACAAGAACACCTTTAAGGCACTGAAGAGCGACAAGCATCCTAAGATTAAGTACGAATTCGTACGCGTCATTGAGCAGCAGCAGACATCAAAGGGACTTCTGCTCAAAACCGGAGGCAAGCTTTCCATTGCAGGAGCGACCAAGTCGGTGTACTTAGATGTACTCGCTTCTGCCGATCAAAAGGCAAGATTCTCCGGGGAAATAACATTCAATATGTCGGATTATGGCGTGGAGCCTCCAGTAGCCCTGATGGGCACCATCACCACTGGCGATGAGATTACAATAGCTTTTAATGTTCAATATTCTAAATAATAAAACCATGAAAACCTGGATCAAATTTTCTTTCACTTCTCTATTCCTGGCCACCATGCTGGTGGGACTCGCCCAAGAGGAGGGTACTAATGACGACAGAGACCTGCAATATTTCCGAAACCCCGGAAAAAAGGGCATCAATGTATTTGAGACCTCAAAGGACAATACCGTAGAATATACCGGCGTGAAAGTTCGCCTCGGTGGTGACTTCTCTATGGTGTTTCAAGGCTTAGATCACGAAACCGGACAAGACGGAACGGAACTAGTTACTTTATCAAACAATTTTCAACTACCCACAGCTAACCTAAACCTGGATGTGCAGCTTGAAGATGGTCTTCGTATGCACCTGCGTACCTACCTGTCTTCCCGACACCACGCCGAGTCTTATGTGAAGGGAGGATACATTCAAATGGACAAGTTGGATTTCATCAGCCCTGGCTTACTTAGCGGATTCATGGAAAAGGCCACCATCCGCGTGGGTATGGATCAATTCAACTATGGCGATGTACAGTTTAGACGTGCCGATAATGCGGCGGCTATTTACAATCCATTCGTGTCCAACTACATCATGGATGCCTTCTCCACTGAGCCCTTTATGGAATTGACCTATCAAACCAATGGATGGTTGGGCGTAGTGGGCGTGACAAATGGCCGATTGAATCAAGCGCCAACCACCGGTGACAATGGCTTTGCCTACTTTGCCAAATTGGGATTCGACAAGCAGCTTAGCGACGATTTCAGATTCCGATTGACAGGGTCTATCTACTCCAGCTCTAATCAAGGCACCAGAGACTATCTCTACGGTGGCGACCGTGCAGGTGGAAGGTACTTCAACCTTTTCCAAGTGCCCCCTACTGCGGATAACGACTTCTATCCAAGATTTAACCCTGGCTACCCCTATCAGACTTCCATCCAGTTCAACCCCTTCGTGAAGTATGCCGGACTTGAGTTCTTTGGAGTGTATGAAATCATCACGAATGGTGACGATAACCATGAAGATGAAGGCGGACTAAACGCAGGCACGGGAGTGAGCAATACTGGGGGTGGATTTAACCAGATCGGGGCAGAACTTATCTATCGTTTGGGAACTAATGAAAGATTCTACCTAGGAGCCCGATACAATAAGGTAAGTGGCGAGCAATTCGATGAGCAATTCGTGGGAGGAGTAGAGAATACAAGTGCCACCTTTGATACTCAGGAGATCACTCGCACCAACTTCGGTTTGGGCTTCTTCCTCACCGACAATGTGCTAACCAAATTCGAAGTGGTAAACCAAAAATATGAAGGCGATGGCTGGAACGGAACGGTATTCGAAGGAGGAAAATTCAATGGATTCAATATAGAAGCAGTTATCAGCTTCTAGGGTTTAGGGTAGAGAGCATGGTGGGAGTCTTCGGACTCTCACCATTTTTTCATTAGTCAAAAATGAACGCAAAAGGGATCATATTTTTTCTAACAAGTATTAGCCTGGGGCTTGCCGCTTTCCGTCCCTTGAATGAAACCGGGGAGTTGGCTCGTTATAAAGTAATCTTGGACGAGTCTAGCTATTTGCGGATAGTCGGCGAAACGAATATCAATTGTTTCTACTGCGATCACGTGGGAAAGTTGCCCACCGACACCCTGTTCGTTCAGGCAAATGCTTTCGGAAACTACCATCAAATTAAGAACTCTGAGTTGAGAGTGAGAACAGCACAGTTCAAGTGCGGCTTGCGTCAAATGACCCAGGACATGATGGATCTGCTCGATGAACAAAATCACCCGTTTCTGAAAGTGAAAGTACTAAGTCTTCTTCAGATGGATGAATTGGTGGAGGCCACCACACTGATTCATATTGCCGGAACTGGAGTGAAATACAAAGTGCGCAGCACCCTCGATAAACAAACGAACCTAACTGCCTGCAAGGGCAGCCTTGATCTGAATATTCGTGATTTTGGGATAGAGCCTCCCACAAAACTATTTGGAGCCGTGCGAGTCAAGGAAACGATCACCATAGAATTTGACTTGAAACTCCGAATCATAGAAGAGTAAATCAGGAACCTCTACGCTAAGTCGTTTACTCTTTGATAATGAAGTGGCTTGACCTCCACTTCTCTCCTTGAACCATCAGCACAAATTGTCCGGGTTTTACTTTGGAAATATCCATTTCAATTTCGTTTGTTTCAAACTTTTTTGAAAGTAGTATTCGACCGGTCATATCTATTAGCCTAATTTCATAGGCTTCATTCGATGGCGGCAAAAGCACGGAAATATTCCCTTGGGTTGGGTTTGGATAGACAAGACCAGTATAGGAGGGCTCCCGTGAAGATAGCACCGTACCGTTGAAGTAATTGAGCGCAAAAGCGAAAGCGTCCTTACCGATTTGCTCACCAATGATCCGACCCGGAATGTCATCAGCCGGAGGATGAATACCTCCCCAGATTCGCGACAAGCTACATTGGTCAGAGGCATCCTGATAGGTGGCCCATTGTAGCGTGATGTCCTCAGATGGCCCATCTTCGAACACAAGGAATTCATTCATCGGGGCGTCAAACTCTCCCATTCCATTAGGGAAGAAGGGGGATCCCGTGATAAGTGTCAACAGCTCCGCTGCGGCTCTGGAGTAGGTAGAATGACCGGAAACATATCCGGCAAATGGAGGTGTGATAAATGACGGCCTTTGGTAGGGCCACCAGTTCTCGGCAAGTATCCATCCCACTCCGGCCACATCCGTTTCAGGATCGGGGATATTTGGATCTTCTACTGTACCAGGCCCCCTCCAGGCAAATAGTTTGATTTTGTCCATGTGCTCACCGGCCTCACCTTTCAGCTCCACCGGATCATCAGAGGTGACCAATTCTATATAACCATCCACTAGCGGTATTCCACCGGCATTGTAATTAGGCAGTTGGTCATCCGTACTTTGTCCCAAATCGGCCAAGTATCTGATGGCTGAGATAGGACGAATGTAGTCGTAGTAGCCCTTAATACCCCAGGCACTGATCGCTACGTCGTGCATGGTGCCCCCCAGGAGAAAATAGGATTTGACATCCCACTCCAGGTCATCCACAATTTCGCCCTGCCCATTGAAACGCTTTTCTTCCAATTCATCATTTACATAGTTGAGGATAGTAAACCAATGTCCTGGCGGGGTTTCGGAATCAGGCCCATCGGCCCAGAATTCGGCCAGAATTCGGCCATAGTCGCCAAGCCTCACTACTTGCGGTTCATACGGTTGGTTGGTAAATGGATTGAGAGGCCTTCCTTCGCTGATATCGCCACCTCCCTCATAATTGTAAAACAGGTCGTATTCACTCACATTTGTGGGGAGGTCATCAAAATCAAAATTGCCCTTAGCCCCCGGAGAAATGTCAATAGTGGCTTCAAGATTAGCATCCAGATGCCCGGACCATATGGCTACCAGGGAGAAATTCCATTGGTAGTGAGCTGTCCCTATCGGGTCATTTTCAGGATCATGGTATGGGGGCGGCCCGGGATCGTGGTAGATGATGTAATCGAAATTGTCACGGGTGTAGGTAGTGGCATCAGTCGACTTCAAGGAGAAGGGCAAAACCTGCCCCCACTCAGGACTGAGAAATGCAGGTACGGCACTTTCGAGTATTTCTCCACTTTGATCAATGAAGGTTGAAAACTCCAAGGGCTGCCAGCGGTTGGGATCAGTAATGGTAGGATTGCCAGCATCTTCTTCAGGAAAGAGCGGCTCATTCACTGGCTGATAGTGCTGGTTCACATAGCTACTTTCTTCATTGGATCCATCCTGAAGACCATATTCGATATATTGTTGGGCTATGTAATTACCTAATGCGGCAGATGAGCCAGAGCTATAATCCACCGACGTAAAAGATGGATCGATCCCAAGGTCATTGAGCAAATCGTTGATCAGGATTTCTGTTTCTTCGAACTTTGGGGAATTGCCAAATCGATGTTCGAGCAGGCGAAAGGCCGCATGGCTAATGGCTTTATTTCTATTGTCCTCCATAGATCCAATGAACTGGAAATCATCGAAATTGGAGGTGAACCCGTGCACAGTGTTGCCAAGCAGATACGGTCGGGCATCTTCATCAAATACTGCCCAGGCATCATACATGGCTGCCGAGATGTGGAAGAGATTTCGAGCGTGCACAGTGGGTCTGGCAAAGTCATTTCGAATGGCCTCTAGAAGTACTTCATTCCACTGCCTGGCTACAGAATGCTGACCATTCAATAGGTGCGAAGAACCTAACAATAGAGACAGGCAGATTAGTTTTTGAACTGATTTCATAGTTCTTGAAATTGTATATTTACTAGTAAGAAAAACACTCAAAGTCTTTTATTGTCCTCAGTAAAATAACATGGTTCAATCCAGAATTCCACTTCTTTTGGTTTTGTATTTTACGCTGGTAGTGGGGCATTCTCAGGGTTTTACAGTGGATGCTAAGCAATTGAAGCTTAGCTATTTTGAATCGGTTAGGGCTTGGGGAAGTGGTGTGTCTGCCGCAGATTTTGACAATGATGGGGATGTGGATATGTATGTGTCCACCTCGGCCGAATATCCAAATGGCCTGTTAGTAAATGACGGTACAGGAAGGTATGATGCAGTTGATTTGGGGGCTTCCTTATACGCGAATTCTCGTGCTTCTGTATGGGCAGATCTGAATGGAGACAAAAGACTCGATCTGCTCCTTGTTGGTGATGATTACGAGACAGAAAGCCCCATTTCCCGACATTGGTTTATCCTTCTTCAAAACGAAGAAGGAAGGTTTGAAGATGCCACTGAATCATCAGGGATTATCGGGAGCGATCCGTGGGTAGATGGGGCCATCGGAGGAGTGTCGGTAGGGGATCTTAATATGGATGGGTATCTGGATATCGTTATTGTTTACTACACCGGGAACATCACTCGAAGTAATCCCAGAAAGGGAGCCAACCGGGTGCTACTTAATGACGGGAGTGGATTCTTCAACGACATTACGGCTTCACTTTCTGCGAACTTGACAGGTACGTATTGGAATCCCCTTATCTTTGACCTTGATGGGAATGGATTCCCCGAGATCTACATCAACCAAGATCATGAATTGCCCAATCTGTATTTTGAGAATGCTGGCGATGGTCTCTTTTTGGAGAAAGCTGCTGAGAGGGGAATGGATGCCGCTCAGTATGACATGGGCTCCAGTATCGCAGATATTGATAATGATGGTGACCTGGACATTCACATCACAAGCATCAAGTATGCCTCTGCTCTCACTGGCAATTTTTTGTTGAGGAATAATTCTGAGGGGGGCATCTTTGGCTACACAAGGATAGTAAACGAAACAAAGGAAAGTGGTTGGGCATGGGGTACTACAGTTCAGGACTTTAATAATGACGGACACCAGGACATAGCCTGTACTAATGGAAGTAGTGGCAGTCCTTTTTCTGTGGATCCCTCTAAGTTCTGGCGAAACCATGGGGGTTGGGACTTTTCGGATATTTCTTCAGAGGTAGGATTCGATGATACCTACGTGGGAACCTCACTGATCTCCTTTGATGCCGATAGAGACGGGGATTTGGATCTTATACAAACGATAAGGTCAGAGTACCATCCAGCCGTACTTCCTATTAGATATTTGAGAAATGATTTGTCAAATGCCTTGAATTATTTGGTCATAAAGCCTCGAATGCACGGCACGAATTATTGGGCTATCGGTGCAACAGTAAAGATCAGGATGGGTAACAATGTGTCGGTTCGGGCTATTACGGCCGGAACGGGTTTTTATAGCCAAGAGCCTGCGGAGGCTCATTTTGGCCTGGGAGAATTCGATTTTGTGGATGAGGTAACGGTGATATGGCCAGGTGGCGCTATGACAACTATACGCGATGTAGCACCGAATCAAGTTTTGGAAATTACAGATGAAGACGCATTGCACAGGCCAGGACAATTGACAGCCAGGGTACAGGCTAACAGTATTTATTTGGATTGGAAGGACATGTCGGTAGTTACGGAGGGGTTCATCATCGAGCGATCGGATCGGGTAGACTTCTCCGATTTTGTGGTCATTGCCAGTGAGCTTACTGGCACCAGTTTTCTTGATCAGAATTTGGCAGGATATACCACATACTACTATCGTGTAAGGGCTCAAGCCGGTGAGGAGGTTTCTGGGCCTAGTTTCATGGTACAGGCAACAACCGATGATGAGGAAATAGTCGCACCCTCAGATCTTACGGTCAGCAGAAGGGAAGTGAACCTTGCTCATTTGACGTGGAGGGATAACTCCACCAATGAACTTGGATTTAGACTTGTGCGATCATTGTCGGAATCATTTGAGAGTTCTTTTGAAATTGAGCTTCCAGCCAATAGTGTGGATTATGTTGATGAGGCCTTAGAGCCGGGGTTCACTTATTTCTATAAGGTAAGGGCAGAAAGAACTGGCAGTGTTTCTGATTTTTCAGAGGTGGCTGGCACGGACTATCTATTGGAAACAAAGAGCCAGTCGGCACCATTTGATGTTTATCCTACCATCACAGATAGCTTTCTGCGCATTAGCTTGCCGGACGGAGAGTCCTGCCGGTTAGAAATTTTGAGCCTGGCAGGAACGCTCATTGATGATTGGTCTGAAGACTCCTCCCACAGCAAAGAAATTGAAGCCAAGCCGGGTTTGTATATCTTGAAAATGACCAATAGCAAGGGTGCTTTCAGCCGAAAAATTCTCATAAGACCCTGACTATTTTCGCTTGTATACCGGCACTGTGCTGCAAGGCTCTCCGTACATCAGGCTGGAAACCACCGGCACCAGCGCTTTGGCAATTTCGGTATAAGCAAATTCTTTGTTCCGAATGTTGCCACACCCCTTGATCACTACTTTAGCATTTTGCCAATCTTCTTTCATCAGGCTGGCAATGGCCTGTAGTATAAGTGCTTTCTCCATGTCTTCATCAGACCCTTCCACGACCAAATTGGCCGACTGAAGCTGTGTGACGAGCAGCATATATGCCCAAGTGGGAACTATGGCATCTACTGAGCAGTGTAGGCGAACATTCATACCGTCATACTTCGACCAGTCGTTTGATTTCAGAAATGTCCGAAAATCCTCCTCCTTCAAAATCATTTCCTGAAAAAGGAGATCCTTCAAGTCGAAGGAAATCACCGGTGCTTTACTCAGATAGTCTTCCAGATCAATGGACTTCAGCGGACTATTAGCTACCCGATTGACTATCACTGCTTCATGTTCCATAGAGGCAAATTTAGAGGTTAAACAAACACCGGACATGAGGAGTTCTTTGGAATGGGCGGATCATCAAAATGTGTTAATTTGAGGCACTTGTAAATCGGACCGAATGGATCACCATGTTTACCTTCCTCTTCTAATCATCTTTGCCATCGCATGGACTGTGCCGGTGGTACTTTCTTGGTTAGAAATCGGGAAAATCCCATCGGTCATCGTGGAGATCGTACTGGGTGTGATAGTCGGGCCGTATGTATTGGATTGGATTAACAGTGGACCGCTGGTGGATTTCCTTGCTGAGACCGGATTTTTGTTTCTGGTGTTTCTGGCCGGACTCGAAATGAACGTCGGTAAAATCATCGATTCACTGCCGCGCCGCAGGATACACGTGACGGATTTTGTTAGCAATTCTTTTCTCATGGCCACCGGCATTTACGTTGGGGCATTGGTGCTGGCTCTTCCGTTTGCTATGGTGCTGAACGAGATACTTGGTCTGGATTTTATTTTTGGAGCCATTCTTCTGCCCACAGCTGCCATTGGGATTATTTTCCCCGTTCTCAAGTCTGAGGGCACGATGAATCTCAAGTTTGGTCAAACGTTGCTAATGCAAGGGGCGATCGCGACGATCATGAGTATCATTCTGATATCCATATACTCAGGCGTATTGAAGAATGGTTTTCAGGTGGAACTGCTCTTGTTCGGTATCATTTTTTTGGTCTTTTTCGTCACCTATGTAGTCGGAAGAAAGTTGCTCAGAATCAGGACGTTTCAGGTGCTGCTGTACAGACTGGAACATGCGGCAAGCCAGATCAAAGTCAGAGGTACGGTTGCTTTGTTTTTGCTCTTCATCGTCATTGCGTATGTCATAGACACGGAGCTCATCTTGGGCGCATTCTTTGCCGGAGCGCTTTTGAGTCTTTTTGTCAATAAAGAACGATCCGCTCTTTTGTTCAAGTTGGATGGGATGAGTTATGGCTTTTTCATTCCCATATTCTTCATCATGGTAGGTGTCAATCTTGACTTATCTGCCCTTTCCCAATTCGGCGAATCCATTCCCTTCGTGCTCTTACTCACGGTTGGTTTTTTTGTAGTGCAGCTAATTCCATCTCTCATAATGATGCCCCTTTTTGGATTCAAAAAGAGCATGGCGGGGGGTATGCTGCTGACGGCTCGATTGGGTGAAACCATCGCCACTGCCCAAATCGGCCTGACGCTGGGTATTATTTCTACCGCCGATAATGCCGGTATTGTCACGGCAAGTATTCTGGTAAGTGTCATTTCGCCACTTGCGTATAACATCCTGAATCCGAAATCTGAGAGTCGGCCGCATCACTACATTCTTGGTGGCAGCCGGTCAAGTTTGCTGCTGGCAGAAAGACTCAATATGCACGGCATTTCATGTCTCACGGTCATTCAAAATGCTGAGCTAAAGGCTGAATTCGAACGAAAAAGCCTTCGTTTTAAATTGGTCGAAGATCTTAAATTCTTCACTGCTCATCAGTTGCAATTGAGAACCTCAGATGTGGTTGTCATTCTCACTGAGTCGAGGGTGCTCACGTTGGATCTGGCCAGAATCGTGAAAAATGACCTGAAACATGGAAAGATCATCATGCGCATGCAAGCCGCCGCTCACGACCTTATAGATCCTAATCAGGATCTGAAGCTGATAGACCATGATGAAGTGCTGGCCAATCACGTGGAGAACATGCTGGTAAGGCCCGACTCGATCGTGTCCGTTTCCGAAAGTTTTGGGATGTATGCTGTGGAGGAAATCAGGATCACTAACAAATCCTTGCATCGAAAGCTTGTGAAAGAGGTGGCGTTTCCTCCTTCGGGATCGCTGGTCATCCAAAAGCGTGGGTCAGAGATGTTCATCCCCCACGGAGATACGCACTTGCTGCTTGGCGACCTGATGACTGTGATCGGCAACAGTCAAGCGTTGGAGGAGTTTAGAAATATTTTTGAGGAATAAGAACAGGGTCTGTTTTGTAAAACTGAATTTTTAGTGGCACTAGTGAACTATTGAGGTTCACAAACTACTTTTAAGCATTACAAAGTCCTAACCAGCTCTGATGAGGTTCTCATTATTTGTATTCAGTCTTTCGGCAATAGTGTCGGTTTCCCTTTCTCAAGACGATTTTTGGTCTAGTAGTGCTCCGGTCAAATCTTCTGCTACCACAGAGAGTGGATTTTATTCGTCAGAAGCCGTGGGTTTGTATGGGGTGCGGGATCCGTCAAGTCTGTCACCCGATGGCTCCAATAGCTCGATTAGCAATCAGATGACCAATTGGGAAATTCTCTGGGAAAAGGGAGAGGGCGAACTAAGGAAATTTGTGGAGAAAGAGGTGAAGAATTTGGTGAAGGACGAAATCAAAAAGGCAGTTGGAAACGAAATAGGAAATGCGCTGGGCAATCAACTTGGGGGTGTTGCTGGGAATTTAGCCGGAGATTTGTTGTTTGGAAACCCGGAAAAGCAAGCTGCGGAGGCAGAGCGGAAAGCCCAACTGGAAGCAGAACGGGTAGCTCAGCGACAAAAGGAGATCATGCGCGAATATCATTCGGAGTTCAGGTCACTACTGGTGGATAACAACCTGAGTGTGGTGCCACTCATTCCACAGACGCTCGTCTTTATAGTAAATCTCGAAGAAGGCAATGGCGTCACTTTTTCACTCTTTAGCCTTCAGCCCAATAGCTACGGTGAGTTGCCTTACAAGATTGATTTAATGAAAGACTACCAGAACAAAACCGGCAAAACACAGAGCTATCTGTACGGCCCATATACAACCTTGGAACAAGCCCGGATAGAAATCAAGAAAATCGCTTTTATGGCCTTCCTTGGGTTTCATGAAGTGCGACAGGATGTGACTTTTATCCATGGCCAGGGAAAAACAATTGCTACCCCGGCTGCTACCGGAAACACTTCATCTGATGACAGCTTTTGGGGAACCACAAAAAAATCAGGCAATTAATTATTCACCACTTCAAACCAATTTATGAAGAAGGTTATACTCTCTCTTGCACTTGTCTTTTGCTCTTTGGCACTTGTCGCACAATCCACCGAAGTACAAGCGAAAGCTACATTTCTCAAAGCCCAAGAATTCTACGGCAATGGAAATTTCGCTGATGCTGTAGAGCGGCTGGAAAGCACAAAGAAATTACTTGGGTCGTCAAACCCGCGCATAGACCACCTATTGGCCAATAGCCACTGGGAATTGGGGAATGTGCAAGAAGCAAAGCAGGCCATCTCCTCGTATTTTGACAAAGCCCCTGACAATGATGCCAACTACAACAGTATGCTCTTGCTGCTCGCTGATGCCGCAATTGCTAGCGAAGAGCAAAAGGCCAAAGCGATTGCGAACGGAAAGCAGCAATTTTATAACTTGGCCCAAGGACAAGTGTACAAGATAACCTCCAGTACTAAAATTGTAAGTTCAGACTTTAGCGGAGGACAATGGGAACATACGATGACGATCATCAATGGATTTAATGTAAAATCAGCGCGTGGTACCTTCACCATTTCTAATACCTATGAATCAGTTTTGTTTGAGATGCATCCCTTTGGGGTTGATTATTCAGGCTTAAGCAAAGTAGCAGAGTACTGGAGAGTATTTCAGGGAAAGAGCTATGACTTCACCATGAGCTCACATGGTCGTATTCAGGTTTCACCCAATGTGACCGGTATTGATCCACGATGGCTAGCAGCCAACCTAAACACCTACTTTCCTGAATTCCCCAAGACAATTACAATTGGAACCACTTGGGAACAGACAATCTACGAGACGCAAACGAAGATGCAGGGAATGAAAGCTGTGAATACCTTGATGCCCGGCCAGCTAGTGTTGAAAGTAGAGGACATGGACAATGAAACCATGCGTGTAAGCATGAAATACAAAGACGAACCATTTTTGAACTTTTACTTTTTGCAAGGCGAAGTGACGATTGACCGTGCCAGTGGTTTACCCATCAGTGGACAAATGGTTCGGAAAATGGGGAGTGCTAGCAGTGAAAACATTACGACTTTTTCAAGAGACTAACATGAAATCTGTTTTTGTTACGTGGTGCATACTCTTGGGATTGTCTTTTGCCAGCCCTGTGGCTGGACAATCCAGCGAAATACAAGCACGTGCGGCGTTCCTAAAAGCACAAGAGCACTATGGCAATGGCAGCTACAAGGAGGCCGTGGAGCGGCTCTTGACCGCAAAGCAACTATTGAAATCTACTAATCCACGAATTGAGTACCTCCTTACGAAGTGCTACCTGCAAGTAGACGATGTAAAAGCCGCGGATGCCAGCATGAAGAAATACTTTGAACTGGCTGCTGAAAGCGACATCAACTACAATGAGATGCTTCTCTTAATTGATGACATCAATGAAATGAAGAAAGTAGCTGAAGCAAAGGAAGCGAGAATGGTAAGCGATAAAGAGCGATGGCAAACAGCAGTATCTACCAATACTGTGCGTGCCTTTGAATCCTACATTGCGGCCTACCCCGACGGCCAATTCGTGCAAGAGGCGAATCAAAAGATCAGATCATTTCCGGTGGAGCCTCCCATTGAGCTAATATCGGGCAGAGCGTACCAAATCGTGAAAATCGGCGATCAATACTGGATGGCCGAAAATGTCATCTATGAAGGGTCAGATTTTATCCATTATCGCGATCGAAACAATGCGTGTCCTGCCGGATGGCGTTTGCCGTCCAGCAAAGACTATGAGGAAATGGTCAAAGTACTAGATCCCGCATTCTTCGCTGAAGAACGGGTAATTAATAGGAGTTCAGGAATGCAGGTTTTCCACTCGGAAATACCCTTCATGCATCTTGCTCAAACGGACGGTAACGGCAAGAATTGGCAATCCGATAACTTGGCAGGTTTCAATGCAATTCCGACATCTAAAGGAGGATTTCCGTTTAAGCCGGCTTTTGCTCCTTCGGCCAACTACTGGACGAGTAACGGGTATTTTTCCTTGACTCCTTCATTAGTTTTCAACGTCATATTTTATCCCGGATATTCACATATATTTCAAGAGGGCAAAATGGCGTGTAGATGCGTGAAATTTTAAACTGATGGTCTTATGAAATTCCTATTCTTTCCTCTCCTCTTTATCTGTCTAATCGTACTCGCCCAACCGGCCGACATCCAGGCTAAGTCAGCGTTTCTTGCGGCGCAAGATGCGTATGGGAATGGTGATTACGCTAAGGCCATTGAAAAGCTGGATCAGGTGAAAAAACTGCTCGGCTCCACCAACCCACGTGTGGAGCATCTGCTGGCCAATGCGTATTTTGAAAATGAGGAATATGACAAGGCGCAAGCATCGCTTCACAGCTATTTCGAGTTAGCTGCTGACTCGGATGTGAACTACCTGCAAATGGTGCGCATGGTAGAAGCGATCAAAGAGGCAAAAGCGGCATTCGCATTTAAATCCAAAATTGATGAAATAAAGCTGATGTCCGCCGAAGAACTATGGGTGAAGCGGGAGGAGATTCAGTACTCACTTGCCCCCTTTGATACGCCGGCTGGTTTCGTCAAAGATGTGCCCCCAAATTACCCTGCCAAAGCTGTTAGTATGGATATTATTGCCCTAATTATCACCCTCATATCGATTGATGAGTCGGGTATTCCGGCAGAAATCATTTTCTTGAAGGAACATCCACTTTTTAAATCGGCTGTGTCCAAGGCCATACAGGTATCTACGTTTGCCCCAGCCAAGATGGAGGGCAAGTCAGTGAAAGGGTGGATACTAAAGAAGTACAACTTCGGAATGACGAGCCAAAAATAGACTTGCCGACCATTGAATTACACCAGTTTTTTCGCTGGTTTAGTCTGGAATTCTTTGAGATAGAAAGGCTCGAAATAGGCCACATCTTCGAATTTACCTTTTTGAAATTTTTCATAGGCCAGCACGCCGATTTCTTTGGCTGATGGGTGAATATCCGGTAGCCAAACGAGATTTTTTTGGTTAAGTACTTCCTTAGTTTTGGCGGCACCATCGCCAAAAAGATAGACCTGCTTAGAAGTATATTCCTCGAAAGAGTGTGCCTCTACGATCATTGGAGAAATGTCCCAAGCTTGCTGGCTGTGATCAGCCAGCAGGCAGTACACTTCCATTCTACGAGCATCAATCATCGGACAGAAAAATGCATCTTCTGGGTGATGACTCTCAACCTGCAGAGCCATGGCATGGAGCGTGGACACACCGATGAGCGGCTTGTTCATGGCATAGGTCATCCCTTTGGCTGTTGTGACTCCAATCCTCAAACCGGTGTAGGAGCCTGGGCCAGCAGAGACGGCAAATGCATCGATATTGGACAACTCTACCTCACAGTTGATCAAAAGCTCTTTGATAATCTGTGGCAAAAGGGATGAATGAGATTTTTCAAGATGATACGTCTGATCTGCAATCAACTTACCGTCCTCATGCAAAGCCACCGAACAGACCTTGGTGGCCGTTTCCAGACTAATAATTTTTGCCATTAGTTTCCAAGAATCGCTTTGTACCTTTCTTCGTCTGAAAGCACTTCGACAGCCATTAGAATGTCTTTATCCTTATCGAAGGTTGCTTCGATCATTCCTCGTTCGAGATAATATCTTGAAGCAATTTCCCTTTCCAGAATAGAAATGATTTGCCTTTTGTAGGTTTCCAGATCTTTTT
>CAYORY010000032.1:0-15084 GCA_964406435.1 uncultured Roseivirgaceae bacterium
AACGGATTTTCTTATCGTCCCGAACGTGGTAGTAATTATTGCCACGCTTGAAAACCCCAGAACAGATTCTGGCAAAGGCAATTCTGTTTCGGTGCTTTGGATCCATGTTCGCGTGGATCTTGAAGATGAAGCCTGAGAACTTATCTTCACCCGGCTCAATGGACCTCTCTTCGGTCATTCGTGCACGTGGAGTTGGGGCAATTTGGGTAAAACAATCCAGCATCTCTCGCACTCCAAAATTATTCACCGCACTGCCAAAAAAGACGGGTGCCACCTCTCCATTCAAGTAGGCCTCCGTGTCCAAATCTCCATATACTCCGTTGACCAATTCAATTTCTTCTCGCAGCGTTTTGACCGCTGACTCGGGCAGGTGTTCGTCGATTTTTGGATCGTCCAGCCCGTTGATGTTTACTACATCGGTGGCGCGTTTTTGCTTGCTCGGCTCGTAGAGATTCAGGTTATTTTCAAAGATGTTGTAAACGCCACGAAGCGACTTGCCCATCCCGATAGGCCAGCTCATCGGACGCACTTTGATTTCTAATTTTTGCTCTATTTCATCCAAGAGATCAAACGCATCTCGTCCCTCACGATCCAGTTTATTGATAAAACAGATCACGGGCGTGTTTCTCATTCGGCACACTTCCATCAATTTCTCGGTCTGTCCCTCTACGCCCTTCACACAGTCAATGACCATGATTACACTGTCCACGGCTGTGAGTGTACGATAGGTGTCTTCCGCAAAATCGGCGTGACCAGGTGTATCGAGAATGTTGATCTTCAAACCCTTGTATTCGAACCCCATCACGGAAGTAGCCACGGAGATACCTCTCTGCTTCTCTATGTCCATCCAATCGGATCGGGTGCCCACATCAATCTTGTTCGATTTCACAGCTCCAGCCGTCTGAATCGCACCTCCAAACAGCAGAAGTTTCTCTGTAAGAGTGGTTTTCCCAGCATCCGGGTGGGCAATGATTCCAAAGGTTTTCCTACGCGCTATTTCCTGTACCAATGACATCTCTTGAAATTGGCTGCAAAGGTAGGGCTTGTGGAGGTTTTCGCATCGATTAACAACAATGACCGCATGAAATACGTGTGACATGTTATGGGATCTTGGGGCGTAGCAATTGACATGGCGAAACGAAACGCCAACAACTTAGCAAGGCTGGGTACAAGGAGAGAGTTGTACAAGGATTTTGTACAACAAGGAGATTCGAAGAATAAAAAAATTTATAAGTTCAAGACAGCTACCCCCGAACTTCTAGAATCAATAAGAATTGAGCGAACTCGTGAAAATGAGAAAGCAAGGGTTAAGAGAATAGTCCTAGGTGTTGTTTGTCTTTTGGCTTTCATTGCAATCATTTATGCAGCGATGACTTTGTGAGGCTTTTCTTCTACTCTCTCGCATTTCCGAACTTTTCATCCAACTTTGCACTTGTACCTCCAAATACTAGGACATGGAAACGCAAGAAAAAAGAGCCATCAGTTTATATACGGAAGCTAGCCCCAACCCAAACTCATTGAAGTTTGTGGCAAATGTGATGCTTATCCCTGAGGGCGTGAGCCGCGACTATCCTGATGCGGAGAGTACAAAAGATGCTCCTCTTGCTGCAATGCTTTTCGAGAAATTTTCTTTCGTCACTCGCGTTTTTTACATGAGCAATTTCATCACGGTGACGAAAAACGATGAAGCGGATTGGTTTGAAGTGAAGGCTCATGTACAGCTCGCCATCAAAGAGCATTTGGAAAATGGACAAGCCCTGTTGACAGAAGAAATTTCACAGCCTGATCACGCGGTTTCTGATGAAGACACGGACATTGAGGTGAAAATCAAAGGCATTTTGGATGAGTACATCAAGCCAGCGGTAGAGATGGATGGAGGTGCGATTGCATTTCACTCTTTCAATGAAGGAAAAGTGAAAGTAACTCTTCAGGGCTCCTGCAGCGGATGCCCTTCGTCCACTGTCACGCTCAAAGCTGGTATCGAAAATCTCTTGAAGAGAATGGTTCCTGAGGTAACTGAAGTAGAGGCCGAAGAGGGATAACCAGATGTTAGTATTTGGTAGTTAGATTTTGGACAGTCCAACTACCAACAGCCAACTACTAATATCCCAGCCTACTTACTAGCGTTGAACAACTTTTGCTTCTCGTCCTTGCTCAGGCTTTCGTATCCTTTCTGGGAAATCTTATCCAAAATTGCGTCTATCTCCTCTTGAGTGGTGCCATCAGACCTTGTGCCTTTGGCAGGGCTGGCACTTGATTGGCTTTTTCGCTCTGACCGATGTGTCACCTTGATTTTCGGACTTGGTTTGAAAAGTGCCTTGAAGAAGTTCATGGTGCTAATGACCCAAGCGCCAATGTCATTGCCTTTCTTGACCTGGATGATGAAGAGCCACCCCATGGCTGCTCCTCCAAGGTGGGCAAATTCTCCGCCAACATTTACGCTACCTCTTGTTCCCAGCAACGAAAGAAAAATCGACACCAAGGCGATGTACTTGATCTTTACCGGGCCAATGAACATGAGGTACATGGTGTAGTTCGGCATAAAGACGGCCGCTCCAATGATGGTGGCTGTCACACCGGCACTGGCTCCAACGACAGTAGCGACCTGAGCGGCTCCTTCAAATTGAGGAAGAATATTATAGCCTACAATAAACGCAAGTACTCCTGCCAATCCGCCCATTACGAAGAGGCCTATTACTTTCTGACTTCCAAGAAATTCCTGAATCAACTTCCCAAACCAATAGAACCAAAGCATGTTGAACAGGATATGGAAAAATCCATCATGCACGAACATGTAGGTGATGATGGTCCAGAATCTGGAGGGAAGCACATTCAGATTGGCCGGTGCACCAAGCCATGGCCGAATGCTCTCACCAAAACCAAAAATGAACAAGATGCCTGTCACCACGAAAACGATCGCATTGATCAAAATGATCTGAGCTACCGCATTATTGGGCTTGTCCCAAGCTCTCCTAAAATCGTCTTTGATGCTTTCGTACATGCTTTAGTAAAATCTATTCGTGTCCTTTTGCCAAATCTTCAACAAGATAAACGCCACTAACATTCCGCCCAAGTGGGCAAGGTGCGCCACGTTATCTCCAGGCGTTCGTTGAAATTCTGAATAAAGCTCGTACAACCCATAGAAAAGCACCAAATATTTTGCCTTGACCGGAAACAAAAAGTAGATGTAAATCTGTGTGTTTGGAAAAAGCATGGCGAATGCAAGTAAAATTCCAAAGACCGCCCCAGACGCTCCGACCATGTTGATATTTATCACCTCCTCATACACCCGATTGACCGATGACACTGTGGCTTTTGCCAAGGCTTGACTCTCAGGATTGTCGGCGTATTGCTCCTGTAGATTGTACATGCTCTCAAACCAATCGTAGGCTCCATAAGACCTCACATCGTGATCCAAAATGAAGGTGTAGAAATCATCGGGATTTGGGTTTTGTGCATAGGCCTCAGCATCCTGCTTCAAAGGATATTTTTCAGCAAAATCCACCGCACCGAAAAGCACGCCCGCACCGATTCCACAGATCAGGTAGAATTGCAAAAATCGCTTGCTTCCCCAGACGCTTTCTAGCATTGGGCCAAAAAAGAATACAGCGAGCATATTTCCGATGATATGATTGAATCCACCGTGCATCCACATGTAGGTGAAGGGCTGATAGATGGCGAAATCATCGGAGAAAATCACTCGCATGCCGAAGATATCTCCTAGTGATAAACGTAAAAATGCCTCAAGCCCAAAGAGCGCGAAGTTGATGATGAGGATTACTTTGACCGTGGGTGTGAGTCTGAACATTACTTATGAAACCAGCTATTTATTTTGTCTAAACTAATTAAAACGTAAGTAGGTTTTCCACCGGGAGTATAATTTGGTTGGACACACCCAAAAAGCTGATCAATCAAGTGATCTGCCTCCGAATCGCCAAGCTGTTTACGTTTGGTTGTTGCTATTCGTTTTGCCAAAGCCCGCTGAAGGCTTTCCTTCTTTGGAAGTTCAAGCGCCTTGGTATTGTGCTTGAATTGCTCGATCAACCCTTCAAAAATTTCCTTTTCGTTACATGGAGCCAAATCCGCTGGAACGCCCTGAATAACAATCATTTGCTCGCCCATGGGCTCGAATTCAAATCCCAGTGCCGTGATCTCAGCTTTCATTTCCATCACCAAGGCATAATCCGAATTGTTGAGACCAATCTGCTGTGGGAAAAGGCAAGACTGAGAAGCGCCTGAACTTGACTTACTGAGCTTCTCAAAGAAGATTCGCTCAAGTGCAGCCTCTTTATCTAAGATGACCATGCCGGATTTCACCTGACGAATTAAATAAGCGTCGTGAAGCTGATAACTTTTTTGGAGCATATCCATACTTGCTTTAGGGAGCATTTCGTGCTGACCAGCATCGCTCGTATGAAATGCCTCCTTGGATGCTTGTTCGATTACCCTCTGCTCTTCCTTGTCCACATCCTCATAAAGCTTCTCCCACTGCTCCACTTTTCTGGAGCTATCAATCGTTTTGAATTGGCCATACGCCCGATCCCGAGCGGATTCGTGTCGCTGAGCACCCTCCACTGCAAACTGAGAAAAGTTAATATCGGTTGAAAAATCCAGAGATGGCGTGACGTTGAAGCTTGCCAAGGCCTGACGAACTGTCGACTGGATCACGCCATACAGTGTGCGATCGTCCTGAAATTTTACTTCGGTCTTTGTTGGGTGCACATTGACGTCCACCTGCGTAGGATCCATTTCAATGTTCAATACATAAAATGGAAAATAATCATCCTTCAGCAGTCCCTCAAATGCCTTGCTTACGGCATGGTTCAAGTAGGCATTCTTGATGAACCGATTATTGATAAAAAAGTACTGTTCGCCTCGTGTCTTCTTGGCAAACTCCGGCTTGCCTACATACCCAGTCACCCACACATCCGTCAATTCCTCCTCGCACGCAATCAGCTGCTGCTGATAGTTTTTTCCAAAAAGCTGTACTATCCTCCGACTGAGCTTTCCTGCCTCCAGCTTGTACATATCCAAATCACCATGAACCAGTTGAAAGGCGACTTCAGGATGAGCCAAAGCTACTCTGTGAAATTCCTCCGAAATGTGCTTGAATTCGACAGGGTTGGATTTGAGAAAATTCCTACGAGCAGGCACATTGTAAAACAAGTTCTTCACACAAAGGGAGGTGCCTTGACTTGTAGAAACTGGCTCCTGCTTCTTGACTTCTGATGCTTCAATGTTTATTTGGGTGCCTAGCTCGTCTTCTTCTCTTCTTGTTTTTAGTTCTACCTGAGCTACGGCCGCAATGGATGCTAGCGCCTCACCTCGAAAGCCCATGGTCTTAATTTTCATCAGATCGTCAAAGGAGTGGATTTTGGAGGTAGCATGCCGCTCAAAACTCATCCTTGCATCAGTCACGCTCATGCCTTTGCCATCATCGATCACATGGATCATCCCCTTACCAGCATCTTTGATTATTAGCTTGATAGAGGTCGCTCCTGCATCCACACTATTTTCCAGCATTTCCTTCACTGCAGACGCTGGCCTTTGGACGACCTCCCCTGCAGCAATCTGATTAGCAATGCTGTCTGGTAATAAGTGAATGATATCCTGCATTTATTTCTTCCTGAATCGGAAGTAAAGGTAAACGGGTATCAAGAGCATGCTATAATACAACACCTCATTTCCGAGGAAAAGCCAACCTACAACTCCTGCGGCAAGAACCAAGGCAATGATCAACTGGAATAAGGATGTACTTAAACCTTGGGATGATTTCCTTCTTTCGAATCGAATTCTATCAGGCGAAAAGTCCGGGTCTTTATCACTTGGATTATTGGCCAAAGCCTTTCTCTGTTCTACGAATTCTTTCACAGGATCGTAGTATCGAGGTTTGATTTCGAATTGCTGACTCCTTGGAAGTCTGAAAAGTGAAGGGAACCGCATAATCCTTTGTCTAATGATTACAGCCTATATTTCTACCGGCAATGAGAATAATTAGTTCAAAGTTAATCATTTCGAGAACGATCATGGTGAGCTTGCTGGCTCCAATTTTCCTTCTCTCTGCCTCCTTTTCAATCGATCCAACGAAGATCTACCGAACCTCCCTTTACGATCCCATTGAGCAGATCGTAACCGAATCCATCAAAGAACACCAATTCCCCGGATGTCAGGTGTTGGTTCTCCATCACGGAAAAGCCATTCTCAATCAAGCATATGGTCACCTGACCTACGACAGCCTCACTAAGGTGACAACAGAGACGCTATACGACGTTGCATCTTTGACCAAAGTGATGGCCACCACGCTTATGGTTTTGGATTTGGTAGATCAAAAGCTAATTAGACTTGATGATCCGATCTCCTGCTACCTCGAAGAGTATGCAGGAACAAACAAGGAGAAAATAACCACGCGACAGCTGCTAGCTCATAATGGACAATTGAAATCCTACATTCCCCTCTGGGAAAAAACCTTTCAGTCCAGCTTTTGTGAAGATGTGAGTCGGGGATCTTATTTCGACATCAACCATCCCATCCTTCAGGATTCCCTGAAAACATGGATTCGAGAATCCGATCTTGGAACCTTTCGTGGATCATCGAAATACCGATACAGCGATGTAGGCTTCATGATTCTTCAGCAAATAGCTGAACGAGTAGCCGATCAGAGAATGGACGACTTTCTTTCGGAGCGGATTTATAAGCCAATGGCCTTGAAGAATACGCTCTTCAATCCAATAAAGGCTGGTATTGATCACAGACGCATTGCCCCTACGGAATTGGATTTACATTTTCGGTATCAGCAAGTGTGGGGTGAGGTACACGATAGAAATGCCTTTCTGTTCGGGGGTGTAGCCGGACATGCAGGCTTGTTCTCCAACGCCGAAGATTTGGCCATATTGACGAATCTTTTTCTTTCCGAAGGGAAGTTCAGGGGTCAGCAAATCTTGGATAACCAAATAGTTGAAGAATCCCTTCAAACTCAATTTAATAGAAACAGAAGGGGATTAGGTTGGGACAAAAAACATTCAAAAGTCTCGTCTCATGCAAGTCAAGACAGTTTTGGCCATATGGGGTTTACCGGCACGATGATTTGGGCAGACCCAGATTACGATCTTGTTTTTGTATTTCTTTCTAACAGAGTTTACCCTGATGCCGAGAATTGGAAACTGATAACAAGAAATACACGTTCCAGAATCCAAGATGTCGTGTACGAGGCTTTAACTCCCGTGAATGCATCCCATCACGAAGAGGTTGAATAAACTTGTAAGCGGAATAAATTAAACATGAAAATAGGAATCGTCTGTTATCCTACCTACGGTGGTAGTGGTGTGGTTGCCACGGAGCTTGGAAAAGCACTGGCAGTCAAGGGACATCAAGTGCATTTCATCACCTACTCCCAGCCAACAAGGTTGGATTTCTTTAATGAAAACCTCTACTACCATGAGGTGAATATGAAGTCCTATCCTCTTTTCGATTATCCGCCGTATGAGCTCGCTCTCGCCAGCAGAATTGTGGATGTGGTAGAGCACGAAGGTCTGGACATTATACATGTTCACTACGCCATTCCTCATGCATCAGCCGCCTACATGGCCAAGCAGATTTTGAAGACCAAAGGAATTCACCTTCCTATCATTACTACTCTGCATGGCACGGATATTACACTCGTTGGTAAGGATGCCAGTTATGAGCCGGTAGTCACCTTCTCCATCAATATGTCGGACGGGGTGACGGCAGTATCGCAGGACCTGAAGAAAGACACGTTGAATCTTTTTGATATCACCAATGACATTGAGGTCATACCAAACTTCATTGATTTGGAGCGGTTTCAAAAGCAGCCAAAAGAGCATTTCCGAAAGGCTATTTGCCCAAATGGTGAAAGACTAATAGTTCACACTTCCAATTTCAGGAAAGTAAAAAGAGTGGAAGACGTGTTGAACGTTTTCTGCAAATTGAGACAAAACATACCTGCCAAACTTCTGCTTATCGGGGACGGGCCGGAGCGATTGAAAATGGAGGAGCTTTCTAGACAAATATGCGCCCCCGATGATGTAAGGTTTTTGGGCAAGCTGGATCAGGTGGAGGAAGTGCTCTCGGTTAGCGATCTTTTCCTTATGACCTCCGAGAAAGAAAGTTTCGGCCTGGCGGCTCTGGAAGCAATGGCATGTGAAGTTCCCGTTATTTCTTCTGATGCTGGCGGATTGCCTGAATTGGTTCAAGATGGAAAATCGGGATTCGTCTGTAAAGTTGGCGATGTAAATGAAATGGTGAAGAAAGCCATTCATATTTTGGATGAAGATAATCTTAGCAACTTCAAAAAAGGAGCATTGGCCAGAGCCAAGGAATTTGATCTCGATGTGATCCTTCCTTTGTATGAGAACTACTACATGAGGATTCAAGAAAAATCCTTGAAATCCGTAGGCTAGTCCTTTCCTTCTTTTCGCCTCCGCTGCTCGTGAGAGGCAGGCTCCAAAAACAGTCTGAAAAGGATGTCTCTTAGAGCTCCAAAAAAATCAGAAATGAGTGTCGCGAATATTGGTTTTCTTCCTGGCATAGCTGTGCTGGTTGTTATCAAATTTAATTCATTGAGAGAATCATGCCAAATGATCTTCTTTTAGTAGAAATGTGGATAACTATCCGCCTAATATGCTCTTGATTGGAAATCAAAATGCATAATATTACGTATCCGTCCTTTCATCTAGATATTGTTTTCCAATGGCAAAAGCGAAGGAAAAAAAGATATTCGTCCTTGACACGTCAGTTATCATTTTCTCACATGACTCCATTCTAAATTTCGCCGAGCACGACGTGGGGATTCCCATCACCGTGTTGGAAGAATTGGACGGTTTCAAAAAAGGAAACGATACTAAAAACTTTGAGGCAAGGGAGTTTACCAGACTTCTGGACAAGCTTTCGAAAGATCAAATGCTCAAAGATTGGATTCCGCTGAATGGCAAAAGCAAAGGGAAATTCAAGGTGTTGATGGACACTGACAGCTCCGTCGATGCGACCAAAATTTTTGGGGATCACAAAAACGATCATCGGATACTGAACGCCGCGCTTGCCTTGCGCGAAAAAGAAAAAGGAAGGAAGGTGATTCTAGTCACCAAGGATATTAACCTTCGCCTCAAGGCCAAGTCTCTTGATTTACTTGCTGAGGATTACGAAACGGGAAAAATCAAGAACGCCGAGCAACTTGACAAGGGCAAGACGGAGATGGAAGGCGTAAACTCTGAATTCATCGATATCCTTTTCCAAAAAGGAGAAATAGATAGAACCAAGATTTTTGGTAAAACGAAACCACCGGCGAACGATTTCTTCATTCTAAAAAGTGAAAAGAATTCTGTGCTGGCCTACCATAATGACGAAGAAAAGAAACTTTTTCAGGTAGAAAAACGCCCCATCTATGGTATAAAACCAAAAAATGCCGAGCAAACTTTTGCTATTAGCGCGATGATGAATCCGGCCATTAAGCTGGTGAGTATTAATGGAGTGGCAGGTACAGGCAAGACCTTACTCGCTCTGGCGTCTGCACTGGAGCAGCGAAGAGAATACAAGCAGATTTATCTGGCTCGTCCGATCGTGCCTCTGAGCAACAAGGACATTGGGTATTTGCCAGGGGACATCAAGTCCAAACTGAATCCATATATGGAGCCACTCTGGGACAACCTGAAGTTTATCCAAAATCAATTCAAAGAATCCGACAAGGAATTCACCCGTATTGTGGATATGGTGAATCAGGAAAAACTGATGATCACCCCACTTGCCTACATCAGAGGGAGAAGCTTATCGAATATTTTCTTTATTGTGGATGAGGCCCAAAACCTCACCCCACACGAGATAAAAACGATCATCTCACGTGCTGGTGAGAATACGAAAATCGTATTTACGGGAGATATTTATCAGATTGACACGCCGTATTTGGATTCCCAAAGCAATGGCCTGAGCTACCTGATCGATCGCGTGAAGGATCATCCGATGTTTGCGCACATCACGCTGGAAAAAGGCGAGAGATCCGAACTGGCGAACTTAGCAAATGAGCTTTTGTAGGCTAATAGCCTTCTCGCAATAACAGACTGATTAGTAGAACTAATACAGGGAATAACTTCATGATTACAATCAGTCGATTGTATGCGCTTCTTGTTTCATTCATGATGACGGCAACTGGCTAACGATAATAATTTAAATGGCGATTGCTTGCTCGATAAGATCGCTCTTATATTGAGAAACCATGGTGTCTAGGGCGATGAGATTATTGGCGTACTTCACCTTGGATTCTGTGTACACAAGACGAGTCAGATGGGACTTTACTTTCTTAGATATTTCCAAGGCCATTTCAAGTTCTTCCTGAGATGCAAAAAACTCTTCTTTGTATAGGGTGTGGTTCATACTATAGCTTTTCAAGTTGGTGATGCAAAGATGAACTAACTCCAAAAGCGTTGGTACTCGTACTTTCACCTAAATCGACTACCCCTTTGGTAATACTTTCACCTAGGTAGTGACCGCAATTCAAAGATTAATTCTGCAAAAAGTTGTCGGAAATGCGGATAATTCTCAAACCTTTCTAAATTTGCGATCGCTTTGAAAGAAAAGCATAAGCGAGAGTAGCTCAGCTGGTAGAGCACAACCTTGCCAAGGTTGGGGTCGCGGGTTCGAATCCCGTCTCCCGCTCATTAAGAAGCCGTTTTAAAAGCGGCTTTCTTTTTTAATGCTCTGGTGGTGGAATTGGTAGACACGCAGGACTTAAAATCCTGTGGGCATTGCGCCCGTGCGGGTTCAAGTCCCGCCCGGAGTACTCAAACCCCTGTTAACCTTTTGGTTTTCAGGGGTTTTTTGATAAACTGAAATCGATTCTTACTTTACTGCTACCAGCCAGTATTGCTACCTGAAGCGGTTGAACCCCTTTTTTCTCCTTTAACCCGGCAAATCTTCCACCCAGGCTTATGGATAAGCGACTTGAGTCTGCGAAGAACTTAAAGGTTAATTACTGTTAACCTCTAACTTTTTTTCTAATCTCTCGTTACCTTACGCAAACGATGCAACTGGTGCGATCAATCACTTCATTTTTAATAGCTTTTTTACTCCTTGGCTCGGTCAGTCTATATGCTACTGAAGGAAAGGGAGGCACGACTGACGGCAAGAAAGAGAAGACTGAAACTGTAGATGAAAATGCTACCGACCCTGCCCAGGAAGGCTCAAAAGAAAAGCAAGTAGCTCCTGAAAAGGCCGAACCTGAGCTCGCTCCTGAAGACTCCACCTCCAATTCGCTGAACAAACTGAATTTTATCTTTTACTTCATTTACAAGCACAAATACGATTCGCCTGCTGAAGTAATTTCCAGGCTCTTTGATTAGCTGGTCTGCACCATACGGAATCCTTCCCCGTGTATGGTTAAAATCTTGATGTTTTCCTGATCGCTCAAATGCTTGCGAAGCTTAGCTATGTAAACATCCATACTTCGAGCATTGAAATAACTGTCGTCCTTCCAGATTTTCTTCAAGGCCGAACTCCTGTCCACCGTTTTATTTACGTTTTCAAAAAATACCCGGAGCAGTTCATTCTCCTTAGTGGTTAGCTTCACCTCTCCCGAGGGTTTCACCAGCCGATTTTCGGTATAAAAATACGTGAGCTCACCAATTGAGAACTCCTTAGGGAAGTCATCTTCTCCAGTACCGGTGCGCTTGAGCACGGCTTGAATCCTCATGAGCAATTCCTCCATGCTGAATGGTTTTGTGATGTAATCATCGCCACCCACCTTGAATCCTTTGAGTACATCCTCTTGCATAGACTTGGCCGTTAGAAAAATAATTGGCGTTTCATCATCTTGAGCTCGTATCTCTTTGGCCAGTGTGAAGCCATCCTTCTTGGGCATCATCAGATCCAAAATGCACAAGTCAAATTTCCCTTCTTTGAATCGTTCCCCACCCTCCTCGCCATCCTTGCACAGTGTGGTGTGGTACCCTCGCATGGTGAGGTATTCGCTCAGTATCTGACCCAGATTTGGATCGTCTTCTGTCAATAAAATTTTTGTGTTTCCCATTAGTTCAAGGGTAATGTGATTGTAAACTTACTTCCTTTTCCCAGCGTGCTATCTACTGCCACATTTCCTTCGTGCGCTTCTACCATGCTTTTGACATACGACAGGCCAAGTCCGAATCCCTTGACGTCATGTCTGTTGCCGGTGGGGAGACGATAAAATTTCTCAAATACATGTTTTTGAGTCTCCTTGGACATTCCCATGCCATGATCAGAAACGGATATGCTCACTGTACCATGCGAGTTCTCAGTTCTGACAATAATATTTGGCGCTTCGGGAGAGTATTTATTTGCATTATCCAACAAGTTCAATATGCAGTTAGTAATGTGGGTCTCATCTCCAAGGATTTCGAAACTAGATGCTCCCAATATGGACGTTATTCTTCCTCCCTTGTTGTCTACCTGAATCTTCATATTCTCGATAAGGGAGGTGATGATCTCATGAAGATTCAATTCTTCCTTGTTCAAATTGAAATCCTGTTTGTCTATTGCAGCGATTTGGAGGACGCGTTCTACCTGAGACCCCAATCTTCGATTTTCATCCTGGATCATTCTCACGTAGCGCGTACGCATATCCTCCGATTGAGCCAGGGCACGATCCTGAAGCGCCTCGGTGGCAAGCGAAACGGTCGCGATTGGTGTTTTGAATTCATGGGTCATGTTATTGATGAAATCGTTCTTCATCAATGACAATTTCTTCTGACGAATGATGGTCCTGATAGAATAGCCAAAGCATAAAAGAATGACCAAGACGAGAACGCCCGAGCTGACCATCGTCACCCAGATTTTCTCAAGCAGGTATCGGGATTTCCCCGGAAAGTCCAGCACGAGATACGCGCCATTTCCCATCAGGTCATTTGGAAACAAGCTCGCGCGTAGGTCACTTCTTGCAAGAACCTCATTTTGACTCGGGTTGTTCAATGCCACGAATTGACCTAAACGAGGCGAAATCACCCCGTAATCAAAGTCTAGGAAAATACCTTTGTCGTGCAGCTCCAGTTGCAAGAGAGAATCCAATTGTTTCGGGTCAAACCGATTGCTAAGGGCTTTCCCAGGTGTAAGTAAATCATCCAAAACGTTGGTAGTCAATTCATACTTTCTCGAAAGCCAATCGAGTTGATCTTCCAACTGCTCGATTTCGGACTGTTTTTCCTGCAATTCGGTACTAATGCTTGGATTGTCCTGCGAGGGCCAATTCTGTCCTAATCCACTCGGAGGAAAATTCGTCAATTCGTAATTGAAAAAAATCTGAAAGCCCTGACCGTGTAGTGTATCTGAGATAATGATTTGCTCGTGCTGTGGCAACTGCTGATTAAAGACCGTTTCTCTCTGTTGCCCAATCGGATTTGCACTAGAGGTTGTCCTTCCAACATTGTTTATTGCTCCTCGCTGAAGTGGCGATTGAAACTGGTTGGTATAATTAGGCTGTCTTCTGAACTGCGGCCTAAGCGCATCTACACTTCTGAAGCGCCGAAAAGCCTCCACGGTCTCCTGCTTCTCCAGCTTCAGGGCTACATTGTTCATGGCTTGCATGACGTCTTTCGTAAACCGCTCCTCATTGGACTTGACGACCGTATCGATCCAGTATAATTGAAAGCCGATCAGGCCGACCAGCGCTACGCCCATCAGGGCAATGATCCATTTAAGTGTAGAATTTTTCACGTGTCAAATAAGGACTCAAATTTACGCGTGAATGTCCCCTCAAATGTGCGTTTAACGATCTTTAACAAGCCTTAACAAGGCCTTAACGGCCTTTAACAAACCCTCCTCGTACATTCCGAAAAATTAAATCAAGAACGATGAACAAATTATTCAGAACCCTAATGATTGCTACACTGGTGGTAGGCACAGCCTGCACCAGTCAGGCTCAGGAAGACAAGGACAAAAAGATAACCATCCAAATCACCAAACAGGTGGATGGTGAGACGAAGACTTTCAAAGGAGAGTACAGAAATGAAGAAGAAATGCGAAACGATCCGGCCTTCCAGGAATTCGCAGGAGACGACACGAATGTGTTCTTCTTTGGCGGATAAGGAGATGAGGATCGATTTATCGAGCTTAATTCAGGACATTGCGCCTGAGCGTTTTGTTTTGACTTTGATATCGAAGAGTTTCCGCATATCATGCTTCGCAACTTCCATCGTGGGCAGGGTGGTTCACGAGGATTTTTCTTTGGCGATCAAGATGCAATGATTGATTTCAAAGGATGGAACAGTGAGGAATTTGAAGCGGAACTGGACGAGAAAATGAAGGAGCTTCAGGAGAAAATGAAGGATCTGGACAAAAACCTCCAGGAGGAGATCATGGAATCGCTCAAAGAAATAGAAAGCATTCACGCTGAGAAGGGTTTTCCAAAAAGAATTCACCGTGGAGGAGTGAGCATCGGAGAAGTAGGGGACGAATTTGGGAAGCGAGGCAAGGTGGAGGATAGAAACAAGCTGGAGCTTGACGACAACTACATGATCGTGGGCAAGCGGCTAACTCTTAGGTTCAGAACACCAGAGGAGGGGGAGCTGACAGTGAAAATCTCCAATGAAGGCGGAAAGGACATATACAACAGATACTTTGAAAGCTTCGGTGGTACGTTCTCTGATCAGATAGACTTCTCAAACTACTCCGATGGGAAATATCTCTTGGAAATAGAGCTGGATGGGAAACGACTCACCAAAAAGATTGTCATTGAGTAGGTGATGCTTACGTCCCGATTTATCGGGATTCCAAGGCCGAGACCCGCGAGGGTTTCGGCCTTCTTTTTTAGCAACATAGCAGAAATCCCACGCCATGATGATTCTTGATTTCAACAGACTCATCTTCCTTCAGGTACTTGCGCAAACGCGAAATGAACACGTCCAAGCTTCGTCCCATGAAATAGTCATTGGCTCCCCACACCTTGAGCAGAATGTCTTCCCGCTTGACCAGCTCGTTTTGATGAGACAAGAGCATCTGCAACAATTCACCTTCTCGCTGGGTAAGTGACTTTTCCGCGCCCCTCACCTGGAGGTTGAGATTTCCAAAATCAAACCGACATTTGCCAAAAACAGTGAAGTTCTGACTGTC
>CAYORY010000033.1:0-15027 GCA_964406435.1 uncultured Roseivirgaceae bacterium
GGTTGTTCCCAACCTGCCGATGACTTTGTCGAAGTGTTTATCGATGACCTAAGAGAGGATCCGGTTATTGAGTTTGACACAAAAACTGTTTCAACATTCTGTAACGACGGGAATCCCAATGATGGAAATGGTACTCTTTTGGTAAATATTCTAGAGCAGACCATCGACCAAGATCCTCCAACGGACTACACTCTGACATGGTTCAGAGGTCAGACCGCAACCGGCGGTAATGAATTATTTATTCCGGCAAATCAAGGAACAGCGGTTGATTCTAGTCCATTAACCGATCAAACAGAGTTGTCCGGGTTGAGTCAAGGATTCTATACGTTAGAGATTACTAAGACTGGAGGCACCTCACCTGGCATTGGTTGTGGTACTGTTGCAACTTTTGAGATAATTCAAGTTGAGGACATCCCTACTCTAGACGAGGATGCCATTCAGGCAAATGCAACCAATAATGTAAACTGTGTTCCGAATGCGGCTGACTTCAATGGCACCATAACGATCAATGATTCTGATATAGACGGTGATCTTGATGATTACACCATCGAAGTAAGATTAGGCTCAGTAACAGGAGCGCATGTAGGGTTATCTCCGTATGCTGCAGGCTCTGGCTCTCCAAGTATTGCGCTTGCTGATTTAGCTGAAGGTGAGTATTACATTCTTGCAGAAAATGCTACAACAGGCTGTAGCGCAGCTTCAGTAAGAGTAAACATTGAAGATCTCTCAGTTGCTCCGGTAGTTGTGTTACAAAATCTGGATGATAACTTGAACTGCGGTGGTACAGAAATGACTGGTTCTATTTCTGTTCTTGCTGACGGATTTGATGAAGTGAGTGGAGCCCCTACTTATGCCTTCGCTTGGTTCACAGCATACCCAGGTTCACCAATGGGATTGACGACTGCCTCTATTTCCAATCTAGGAGCAGGAACTTATACTGTTGAAGTACAAAACACGGTCACTGGATGTCAAACCGTCCGTGAATTTGAAATTGTTGACACTCCTGACGATCCGATTATTGTTAACTATGAAGCAAATAATCAAACATTCTGTATTCCAAACGGAAGTTTTGCCTTGCTCGAAATACTGCAGACAGGATCGACATTAGATGAAACCGATTTGGATGCCGGAGATTATACTCTAGAAGTCTTCACTGATCCTGGAGACGCATCTCAAGGTACAGCCATCTCTTCACCTTATGAAATTACAGGACTGGCAGCTGGTGACTATTATGCTGTGATTACGAATAATGCTTCCAACTGCGAATCAGCACAGGTGAGCTTCACAGTCGGCAGTGCGATCATCAATCCAGTAATTCAATTCATTACTGAAAACGATGACCCATGTACACTAGGTAATGGAACAATCACTGCTACTGCTGATGGACAGAGTGACACCAACACAGACTATACGTTCACATGGTTTGAAAGTGATGGAGTCAACAGAGGTGCTGCATTACCTTTTGGTAACACCAGTATGTTGACTGGTCTTGAGGGAGGATTTTATGAATTGGAAGTGTTTAATTCTGAAACCGGCTGTACTATTTCTAACATTGTTCAGCTTTTTGAGAATGATCAAGTGGATCCTGAAATTACCGGAATCACGGTGGTAGATGCGTCTACTTGTACCCCTCCAAATGGCTCAATTGAAATAACAGCAGTAAATCAGGATTCACCTGCTGAGTACACCTTCAATCTTTATGATGAAAATCCAAATAACGTTGGAGCAACACCAATCAGCACAATAAGTGGTAGTGCTAACCCAGTATTTACTCCGCTCGCGGCTGCTGATTATTTCATCACTGCGGAGCACGATGTGAGAGGATGTACTACGGCACAACCGCTTCAAGTCAGGATTGAGGATATTTCCATCACACCAGAAGCAGTAATTACGTTTGTCCCGAACACCAGGTGTGATTCTTCTGTTCCGAATGGAGAACTTCATGCCGTGGCATCTACTCCAGCTCCAGGGGTGGAGCCTAGTGGCTATACGTTCACCTGGACTGGGGTGAATGGTACTGCTACCCCAACTTTGGCTCAGGGTCAAAACACGGCAGATTTGATAAATATACCAGAAGGGGAATATGACTTGGTGGTGACCAACAATGACACTGGATGCGAATTGGCTGCTGATACTTACATTCTTACCAACGAAGCACCACAACCTCTTCAGGTTTCGGTGACCACTTCTGGAAATACCAATTGTGTGAATTTCAATGGGCAGATGGCCGCTACGGTGATCAATCCGATCTATCCACTTTCTGAATACCAATACTTCTGGTATGACGATGTAGGGCAAACTATTGATCCTTCAAGCCCGCCCGCCCCTGACTATCCGAATCAGTCTTTGGTGACCGGTCTTGAAAACGGATCTTACATTTTGGTAATCACTAATGGCCCTACTAATCCTGGTATTGAGCCATTCGTGACAGATAATTGTACGTCAGTTGCGATCCAGGTAGAAATAGCAGACGAAACTGACAAGTCCTTTGCTCCTGTTGTAGAGGTGGTAAGAGACAAAATCTATTGCTACGATGAGTTTGTGCAGGGATTAGGTTTTGCTCAGGTCACCAACAGTAGTGGTTACTCTCTGGAATGGAATTTCCTTACCGGAGCTGATCCTCGATTCCCATTGACTGGTACGTTTGCTGATTCATTGCATGTTGGTAACTATGAAGTAATAGCCACTAATCAGTTGACCGGTTGTGAATTCACTACACCGTTTTCGATAATAGATGCGACAGAAACAATCCCTAACCCTGAGGTGACCGTGCTGGCAAATGACACCCACTGTACCACGCCTAATGGAGAAGCTATAGCTACGGTACAGGGCGAGACCGATGGTTTCTTGTTTGAATGGTTTGATCCTGCAAACACGACCACCCCTGTTCATACCGGATCAAGGCAATTCACGCTTGCAGAGGGTACTTACGAGGTGGTAGCAACAAATCTGGAAACAGGTTGTAAAAGTGCAGCAACTTCAGTGTCCGTGGAGCAGATCATAACCGATCCGCCGTATGAACTTCAGGTCATAAACTCGCTATGCTTACGTACAGAAGACGGTGCGATCAATCAGTTCAATGGGACAGCCTTTGTGGCTTTCGATAGTGCCAATTTCATTACAAGTGCCGAATGGTACGAAGGATTTGATGCTTCTGGTGATCGATTGACCTATCCTTCCTCTGGAGAGTTTGTAGCGGATGGTGCCATCAATGGATTGTCTCCTGGTAATTATTCTGTGAGTTTCACTACAGATAATGGCTGTACTTACTTTGAAAACTTCACCGTTTCAACCACTATTACCATCTACAATTTTGTGTCAGCAAATGGTGATTCTAGAAACGACTTCATGATGCTTGATTGTATTGAGTATTATGAAAATAACCTGGTGGAGATTTTCACAAGAGATGGTGCTAAAGTGTGGCGTGCCGAGAATTACAATAATGATGACGTACGTTTCGAGGGTCAGAGCAATGTAGGAAAAACTAAAGACCTACCTGCCGGAACGTACTTCTACATAATTGATAAGAAAGACGGCTCAGAATTCTTGCAAGGATTTATTGAATTAACTCGATAACTTAGGGATATGAAAATCAGGCTATTTGCTTCTTTTTTCTTGATAGTCGGCGGATTCGCGGTAACGGCACAGCAGCGCCCGGTTACATCGACATATATATTCAATGGACTTTCCTTGAACCCGGCCTATGCGGGAAGTTTGAATGTGTTCAGTGCTACGTTCACTAACAGAGACCAATGGATAAATGTGGATGGCGCTCCCCTCTTTCAATCCGTAACTGCTCACAATTCTTTCAGATCCGACCGTATCGGGGTGGGCTTGATGCTCACCAGAGATCAAGTGGGAGTACATGAAGACTTGGGTGCATACGGTAGCTATGCTTATAAAATACGAACGGGAGTAGGTATTTTGGCAATGGGCCTGCAAGCAGGATTTAACAACCGGCAATCGAATTATACAGACTCTGATGCCTTTGATGGAACCGACCCTCTATATACCAACATTAGCAAGTTCGCTCCGAATTTTGGAGCGGGGATTTATTTCGCTAACCCTAAAATGTATCTTGGAGTATCTGTGCCATATATTTTGAAAAATAAACTGGCGGATATCGAAACGGACGTACCAATCAATGGTCGGGAAAGCCGCTACTACTATGCCACTGGAGGAGTGGTCTTTGACGTAAGTCCGCTGATTAAGTTGAGCCCTGCATTTCTCATTCGTGCGCAGGAAGATTCCAAGTTTGGATGGGACTTGAACGGTACGATTATTTTTGAGAACATTGCCTATGCGGGCGTTTCTTATCGAAGTGGAGATGCGTTGGTATTTCTTGCTCAGTTTATTCTGAATGAAAACTTCAGGGTAGGCTATGCCTATGATGCCATTACCTCCCCCATCGCTAATTACACCAAGGGTTCTCATGAGATCATGGTGAATTACCGAATCAAGCTGAAGAGTCATAAATCGAACCCAGAGTGTCCGGTGTATTTCTAAAAAAATTGAAGGAGCTTCGGCTCCTTTTTTTATGCAACTAGCCCTGCTCTTTTCAAAAGGGCATCAATTTTTGGCTCACTCCCTCTGAATCTTTTGTAGAGCTCCATTGGTGGCTCTGTGCCTCCCTTAGAAAGAATGTTTTCTTTAAACGAGCTGGCCGTGTGCTTATCAAAGATGCCTTTCTGCTGGAAAAGTGAAAAGGCATCTGCGTCTAAAACTTCAGCCCACTTGTAGCTATAGTATCCCGCACCATAACCACCTGCGAATATGTGGCTAAACTGAGTGCTCATGCTCGTATCCACCACCTTAGGGAAAAGATTAGTAGGATCAAGTGCCTCTTCTTCAAGTTGAGCTACGTCATTGATATCTCCATCCCCGGTGTGATAAGTCATATCGAGTAAACCAAAACTTACCTGACGCAGTGTGGCATAAGCTTCGTGATAGGTGGCCGATTCCTTCAACCTTGCGACATATTCTTCTGGAATCAGCTCCTTGGTTTCATGATGTCGGGCGAATAAGTCCAGGCAATCCTTTTCGTAGCACCAGTTCTCAAAAATCTGAGAGGGTAGTTCTACGAAATCCCAATAGACACTGGTTCCTGACAAACTTTCGTACGTGGTATCTGCCAACATCCCATGCAGGGCATGCCCAAATTCATGAAAGAGTGTCTTCACTTCATCGAATTTTAGTAAGGAAGGGCTGTCTTCGGTGGATGGGGTAAAGTTGCAGACAATGCTAATTTGGGGAATGACACGCTCTCCATTGATCAATTTTCTTTGATCTCTGTAGGAAGTCATCCACGCTCCTCCCCGTTTTCCTTTTCTTGGAAAGAAATCAGCGTAGAAAATGGCCTTCAATTCTCCTTCCTCCATCACCTCATATGCGCTTACATCCTCGTGATACACAGGAATGTCAGTATTCCGTCTGAACGAAAGGCCGTAGAGCTTCTGAGCTGTGGTGAAAACACCCTCTATTACATTTTCCAACTTGAAATACGGCTTCATCAATTCATCGTCAAGGTTGTATTTTTTCTTTCGCAATTTTTCAGAATAATAAGACCAGTCCCAGCGCTGCAACTCATGGTCGGCTCCCTGCTCTTTCATGAATTGCCTGATTTCTTCTATTTCCCGTTGTGCTATTGGCTTGGCTCTATTAAGTAAATCTTCTAAAAATGCCAATACCTTCTCGGGGTGCTTAGCCATCCTTTCTTCCAAAACAAAATCGGCATAAGAGGAATAACCTAAAAGTTGGGCCAGCTCTGCCCTGAGCTTTACTATCCGCTTGATTATTTCCTGATTGTCGTGCGTGTCGCCTTTAAAAGCCACGGACATAAACGCTCTGAACATCTGCTCTCTAAGCTCACGATTATCGGCATATTCAATGAACGGGATATAGCTGGGCGCTTGCAAAGTGAACATCCACCCCTCCAGTCCCTTCTCCAGTGCCAAAGCTCGCGCTCGGCTCACAACATCAGCCGGAAGTCCTGAAAGATCTTCCGTGCTTACTATATGCAATTCAAGACTATTGGTTTCGGCCAATACATTTTCTCCGAATTGAAGACCAAGCTTGGAAAGCTCCACGGCTACCTCACCAAATTGCTTCTTTTTTTCAGGACTAAGTCCCGCTCCACTGCGGATAAATCCTCTATGCGTTTTTTCCAGCAGCATCATTTCTTCCCCTTTCAATCCAAGTGAATCTCGCTTTTCATAGACCGCATCAATTCGTGCAAACAATGCGGGATTCTGCTTTATTTCATTGTTGAAACTGGTGAGCAAAGGAGATGCTTCCTGTGTAATTTTCTGTAGCTCAGGGGTGGTTTCAGCAGAATTCAAATTGAACAAAATGGGTGTGATCCGCGACATCACCCTGCCGGTTTTCTCTAAACCTACTATGGTGTTTTCAAAAGTCGGTGCATCCTTTGAATCCGCAATTTCTAGAATTTCTGCTCTTGCCAAGTCTATTGATTCCTTGATCGCCGGTAGGTAATGAGATTCATCTATTAAATGAAATGGAGGGGTTTCAAACGGTGTTTCGAAAGGAAGGAGTAATGGATTCATTGACTGAGAATTAGCAGCCAAAGGTATGGGCATAGGGGTTAAATTTGTGTGCTCAAATGATGAAATATAACCAAATGAAGCATCTGATACTGCTCGTGCTACTGAGTGCGTCTTCCCATTATTTATCAGCTCAAGTTGATCCAGTCGCTGATCTGAGTTCTCCTTACAAGTCGATCAGGACGCACCTTTACAACCTCCAAAATGAACATTACAATGATTCATTGGCAGCATTGCCCTTCGAGCCCAAACGTAGAGGAATGGAGCAGGCACTAACTATCGCCGTTAAACTAAAACAGGTTTTGGACGGCAAAGGGATATTCATCTACTTGGATGAAATACCTAAAGAAATAAACTACTACGATTCAGCCGCCAACAAAGCAAGCTATCTGCTGACGGAAGAACTTCCCGATATCTATCTCGTGAAGCGACCACAATCAGACCAATGGGTGTTCTCGGATGCTTCAGTAGCGGCTATAGAGGTGGCGCATTCAGACACTTTCCGATTCGGAACGGGCGCTTTGCTAAAGTTCCTTCCCAAGCTTGGTCATAAAAAGATTATGGGCCTATTCATCTTTCAATACCTGGCCATTCTCATACTGGCATTGCTAAGCGCAATCATTTACAAGTTGTTTACCTACGTCTCGGAGCACATTCTCAGGAAGCTACTTGTTACATCAGGATTTAGTGAGACTTCTCACGAATCCCTTATTCCCATAGCTCGTCCGGTAAGTGTTTTCATCATTGTGCTCCTCCTTGTCCTTTTCGTGCCTGTATTGCAGTTGCCACCAAGCTATTCGCACTATGTAATTATGTCTCTTAAGGTGATGCTCCCTCTTATGGGAACCATCATTGTATACCGCTTTGTGAATGTGCTAGCTGTGTACCTCTCTAAACTTGCTGAAAGAACTGACAGTACGCTAGACGACCAAATGGTGCCCCTGCTCAGGAAGACTCTGAAAACATTTGTCGTGATCACAGGAACGCTGTTCATCCTTCAAAACCTGGATGTGCCAATACTGCCACTTCTCACAGGATTATCCATTGGAGGACTTGCATTTGCTCTGGCGGCACAGGATACCATCAAGAATTTCTTTGGGTCCCTTATGATCTTCATTGATCGGCCATTTCAGATTGGAGACTGGGTGACATCCGGGGATGTAGATGGCACGGTGGAAGAGGTGGGTTTCAGATCATCGAGAGTCAGAACCTTCCGAAACTCACTGATGTATATTCCTAACGGAAAACTTGCCGATAGTACCATCGACAACCATGGTCTAAGGAAATACCGAAGATTCTACACCAAGATAGGGATCACCTATGATACACCGCCTGCACTTATGGAAACCTTCGTGGAGGGCCTGCGACAAATAGTGAAAAAACATCCAAGTACGAACAAGGAGAATTATCACATTTATTTCAATGACCTGGGAGCTTCATCGCTCGAGATACTCTTCTACATCTTTTTTGAAGTACCTACCTGGGGTGAAGAGCTCCAAGCACGCCATGAAGTGCTTCTTGAAATAATGAAACTTGGAGAAAAACTAGGGGTCAACTTTGCCTTCCCTACTCAAACACTGCACGTGGAAAACTTCCCCGGCAAGCCATCCCTTTCGCCAAAGTACCTCTCAGAACAGGAAATGAAGAATGAACTTGATGCGTATTTTTCGAAGAACTAGCCTTTGTGGTGAGTATGAGACCAATTGAAGACGTGAATTTCTAACAATTCTTCTTCAGTCTCATCCATGAATATTTCTTCCACCACGATGAATTGGTTCTTGCTGTGCTCATCTACATAGGCCAACAGGAAAAACTCCCAGTCAAGACCATCGAGTAGCACCTTCAATTCGTGCACCGAAGTGATCTCTTTGCCTTGCCCGTATTTCTTTATGAAGTAATCTTTCTTTGCATCGGTTACCTCAAATGCCACAGTCGTCCATAGCTCCCCAGCACCGATATATGCCTTCACTTCCAGATGATCTTGTTTGTGGTGGATTTTGAAGTGATCATAGTTCTCCATTTGAGGATCACTTTCATAATAACCGGTAAGATGTTGTGAAAATAAAGGGGAAGAAATCAATAAAATCCCAAAAAGTATTCCGACTCTTTTCATGTGAATAGCTGCGTTAATCGTCCAATAAGTGTCTAGCCGGACGTAAATCTCTCTTTTTTACGAGAAAAAGCCAAATCTTATGGATACCTTCTCAGCATGGCCACCAATTCTCAGGAAAAAATGGTACTCCAAAAGATTGGTTATCAGTCCAACAAATGTCAATTTTGGCTCCATTTTAAAACAACACACCCCATGAAATTCGGAACCAAAGCTTTGCATGCCGGGATATCTCCAGACCCCTCTACTGGAGCCATCATGACTCCAATTTTCCAAACCTCCACCTACGTGCAAGATGCACCTGGTGTGCACAAAGGATTTGAGTACGCACGCACACAGAATCCGACCAGATCGGTGCTGGAGGCCAATCTGGCAGCATTGGAGAATGCGAAGTTTGGTAGATGCTTTGCCTCAGGCATGAGTGCCACCGAAACGGTCATCAAAACACTCAGGCCGGGCGATGAGATTATCAGTACCAGCGATTTGTATGGGGGAACCTTCAGACTCTTCACAAAAATTTTCGAAGCGTATGGTTTAAAATTCACATTCGTGGACATGTCGAATTTGAGCAATGTAGAGCAAGCTATAACTCCTGCAACCAAGCTGATTTGGGCTGAGACACCCACCAACCCGATGATGAACATCATCGATATTGAGGCACTGGCCAAACTGTCAAAAAGGAATGGGACTACACTTGTAGTGGACAACACTTTTGCTTCTCCCTACCTGCAGACTCCTCTTGATCTTGGGGCGGATGTGGTCATGCACTCGGTCACCAAATACATCGGAGGGCACTCAGATGTGATCATGGGATTCCTCGGTACAAATGATCCTAAACTGGAGGAGAAATTCGCTTTTATTCAAAATTCCAGTGGAGCGATCCCCGGACCAAACGATTGCTTCTTGGTATTGCGAGGGATCAAAACATTGCATTTGAGGATGCAGAGACATTGCGAAAACGGTGAAAAGGTGGCTCGCTATTTAAAGAACCATCCAAGAGTTGACAAAGTATTTTGGCCTGGATTTGAGGATCATCCGAACCATGCAGTAGCCAAAAAACAAATGAGAGGATTCGGTGGGATGATATCGTTTGTGATCAAGGGTGATGACATGAATGAGGCATTTGAAGTTTTGAAGAGATTCAAGCTTTTCAGCCTTGCCGAGTCTTTAGGTGGCGTAGAATCTTTGGTGGGTCACCCTGCTAGCATGACACATGCTTCGATTCCGAGAGAGCAACGTATAGCTGGTGGTTTGTCTGATTCTTTGATTCGCCTAAGCGTAGGTGTGGAAGATGTGGAGGATTTGATTGCGGATTTAGAGCAGGCTATTGGCTAGTCTTTCAATTTCTTGCTTTTTGATTTCTTATTCTCCTTCTGCTTGGCCTTTAATTCCTTTTGGCGCTCCTTGATTTCCTTATTTGTAGGAGGATATTTCAAGCTGGTTTTCTCCATGAGGATTTCTCTAAGCTCATCCTCATCCCACTTCTTGTCAAAGTACTGAAGATAGCCGTCTCCTTTGAGGGTAGCACTCTGATAGTTGAAGGTCACCTCTTCCTGCATGAAAACATCAAATGCCAGCGCATTTTTTGAATCTATGACGATGTGGAAGGGGGTGCGTCCGTCCATATCTCGCAGATCTAAATCAGCTCCCTTATCAATCAATGCCTGTAAAATTTCAATGTACATTTCACCATTGTCATCATAGTCCTTTCTAAGTAAGACCTTATGCACGGCTGGTTCTGCATTGCATTTGAAACATCGGGAGTTTACGTCATATCCACGTTCTATTAGCATCAAAGCGGTCTGGAGTTTGGTGGCGCTCAACGCCACATCGAACATCGATGCTTTCTCTGATTTGTTTCGAAAATCTGCATTTACAATTGCACTATCGAGCAGCAGTCCTACCAGATTCTTTGCATCTTCATCGGCTACATCGTCCGACCCCAGCACTTCAAACAGCCATTCCTTTTGCTCTGCTTCAGTAGCTGCCTTCAAATCCAAAAGGAAAGTGGGGGTTACGCTTTCATTCCAAAAATCCGACGCTGAGTAGGGTGTCAGTTGAGCAAAGGATGCGCTGGAAACAAGCAGGATAAGCGAGAGAAGTAGTGATTTCATCGAAATGAGTGGTGGTTGATTAAATGCAATTGCAAGTTAATGACATTAATATTCCATTGCCAATAGCACGGCTCTCTTGGCATTCACAACTCCACCTGAAATTGATAAAGATGAAAACGGCACTACCTCTTTAGTGCCCGGCTTCACTACCTCCAAGTCCTCGAAGGTGGTGACAGACTTCATCAGGATGTCCTGAACATCCCGCGCGGAGAGGTCAGGAAAATAGGACATGAGCAAAGCGGCCACACCGGAAACTACCGGGGCAGCCATGCTCGTACCGTCAAGGGGCTCGTAGCTGTCATCCGGAACGGTAGAAGTTACTTGCACACCCGGGGCAAAAATATCCACGGAGCTACGCCCATAGTTAGAGAAATCCGCAGGATAGTTTTGGTCTGCCTGCCAGTTGACGGCACCTACTGAAATCCACTGAGGCACTCTTGATCCGTCGGCTCTGGATGGCGTAGGATAGGTCTCCTCCACGTCCAGGTCGTTACTGCTGTTGCCAGCACCAAATACCATCAGCACATTGTTTTTGACCGCATAGTCCACCGCAGAATCTACCACCATCCGTGTGTCGTCAAAGCCCTTACCGAAGCTCATGTTTATAATCCTGGCGCCATTGTCCACCGCATAACGAATGGCAGCCGCTACATCTTTGTCTCGCTCATCGCCATTTGGCACGGCTCTCAGCATCATGAGCTTCACCTTTGGAGCAATGCCATCTAAACCCAAATCATTCGCTCTATTGGCTCCAATAATACCCGATACGTGCGATCCATGCTGCGCAAATGGCCCTTCCACATCATTGTTTCCGTACCCTATTTCAAATAAATCATCGGGATTGTCCCCGATGACTTCTCGAGGGTTGTATTGTA
This sequence comes from uncultured Roseivirgaceae bacterium, assembly GCA_964406435.1. Classification (GTDB taxonomy): domain Bacteria; phylum Bacteroidota; class Bacteroidia; order Cytophagales; family Cyclobacteriaceae; genus JAAEPI01. Next base: position 11,660 of record CAYORY010000033.1, read on the forward strand.
AACTGTAACCATATTTCACCTGTACTTCGAAGTGATGCACCGCGTCACTGAGTTCCAGAATCAAGGATTCAAAATCCGATTCCCCTCCCAGCATTCTGCTGATGTTCATCAGTCCACTCTGGGCACGCTTCACAGGATCGCTTGCCTTTTTTATTCCGTCAATGGCCTCAAGCTCAAGCGTATCTACTCCAAGGTGCTCCTTGAGAATATTCATCATCTGTTCCGTGTTGTCCCTTATATCACGATAAAAGGCAAACTCCTTTAATGCCTGACCAGATCGGTATTTGTACTTCCTCTCGATCTCTAGCCATTTCGCAAATTCTTCCTCATTTCCCTGTCCCGCAAATGGTTTGTTCTCGTACTTCGCCCGCAGTTTGACATACTGCCGTGTGATCTCGTAGGTATCGAACTCCACATGCGCACCATCTTTTCCTCCAATGAAATTCCAACCATGGATATCATCAATAAATCCGTTTTGATCGTCATCCAGTCCACTCCCTGCTATTTCGTCTTCATTCACCCATATCCTTCCTTGCAAATCTTCGTGCTCTATGTCGAGCCCCGAATCAATGACCGCAACCAAAACCTCCCCAGCCTCCTTTCCTTTCAATAAATCGTACGCCTCTCGTACGCTTACGCCCTGAATGCCGTCCTTTTCAAAATCGAGGTGATGCCAATCGGCAGGAGGATAGTCCTGCGCTTGCGAAAAGGAGATCAGTGAAAAACCAATTGCAACTAAAAAGACCCAATTTCTAAACATCCCATTCTTCATTTAAATGTTTGATGGCGTAGTGACCAGTGAGATCAAATTGGCATGGAACTATGGAGACATAATTGTTGGCAAGTGCCCATTCGTCATTGTCCTCGCCTTTATCGTGATTCACAAAATTTCCAACCATCCAATAATACTCTCTGCCATTGGGATCTACCCGCTGATCGAACTCCTCCTCCCATTTGGCGTTGGCCTGTCGGCAGACCTTTACCCCTTTGATCGACTGCTTTTGCTTAGGCGGAAAGTTGACATTGAGAGCGATCCCCTTCGGGATTCCTTTTTTCAAGGTTTCCGATGCGATCTTCAAAATGTATTCGTCCACGTGACTTAGGTCGGCCGACGGACTAAAATCGCAGAGGGAAAATCCGATAGAGGGCAAGCCCTCTATGGCACCTTCTATGGCCGCACTCATGGTCCCGGAATACAGCACGCTGATGGAACTGTTGCTTCCATGATTGATGCCAGACACCACCAAGTCTGGTTGCCGATCTTTCAGCACATGGTGTTTAGCCAGTTTCACACAATCGGCCGGTGTGCCGCTACATTCATATGCTTCCACATTCTTAAAGATGGTGTTTGCAGTGAGTCTGAGGGTATCTCCGACCGTGATGGCATGTCCCATACCGGATTGCGGACTATCAGGAGCCACCACGACAACTTCACCCAGCTGCTGCATGAGCTCAACCAACTTGCGAATGCCCCGGGAGGTGATCCCGTCATCATTCGATACGAGAATTAGTGGTTTTGCCATCATATAGAATTATAGAATGCGGTGACTCGAATTAAATCCTGAAGGTCATCGACTTGCAGCTTGTACTCCTTCATATACTCCTTCACATACTTCTGTTTGTCTTTCATCAAATCCAATAGTTCCTTCTTCTTGCCGGTGAACTGAGTGATTTTTCCTTTCTTGTCTACGAAATAATAGGAATAAACCAAACGCAAACGAGTGTATGCACCTCCCCAGTAGGTACCTGCGCTGGGCGTGCTTTCCTGAATGATGGCCTCTCTGGTGAGCAATGAAAATGGCCCCTCATACTGCAATTCAAAGATGATCGGGATTTTGTAACTGATCCCAACTTTGAACGGGAGGGAATAAAACTGGCGATAGTTGTCTACCGATGCATCGAAGATTTCAAAGTAGAAAATTTTCTGACTCGAGTATGTATTGATCTTCCCCTGATCAATCATGTACACAAGGTTGGAAGGCATGTCGTACTTCAGTGCTCCCCGTAGTGTGTCCTTGTTGGTGGTCACTAAGAATCCTTCGTGAAATATATCCGATGCAAACTCCTGTGCCCGGGACAGAACGGAAATTCCGAGGAATAAACCAATAAGAAGAAACCTCTTCAGTCGCATTAATTTTTTAGAATTTGATGTCCCAGCTTGTCTCGCTTGGTTTCAAGATACTTTTGATTGTGTGAATTTGGACTCACCTCAATGGCCACATTTTCTACAATTTCCAGGCCGTATCCCATCAAACCAACGCGTTTCTTGGGGTTATTCGTAATTAACCTCAGTTTGGATATGTTAAGCTTTCTTAAAATCTGAGCTCCCACACCGTAATCGCGAGAATCGGGCTGAAAGCCCAGCTCCGTGTTAGCCTCCACCGTATCTCTCCCCTGCTCTTGCAATTTGTAGGCTCTGAGTTTATTTAGTAAGCCAATTCCTCTACCCTCTTGGTTCATATAAAGTACCACGCCCTGACCAGCCTCCTCTACCATCTTCATGGCAGCATGCAGTTGCTCCCCACAATCACATCGACATGACCCAAAAATATCTCCGGTCACGCAAGACGAGTGCACTCTCACCAAAACAGGATCACCTTCTTGCCATTGGCCTTTTGATAGGGCAAGATGAGTTTCTCCAGTATTCACCTGCCTGAAAGCCGTAAGTGTAAAATCTCCCCATTCGGTGGGCATGTCCACGCCGATTACTTCTTCAACCAAGGACTCATGTTCCATCCGATAAGCAATCAAATCCTTGATGCTCACCAATTTGAGATTGAATTTATCGGCGATAATCCTGAGGTCAGGTAGGCGAGCCATAGTGCCGTCCTCCTTTAGGATTTCAACCAAAGCTCCGGCAGGTTGCAAACCGGCAAGTCTTGCAAAATCGATGGTCGCCTCAGTGTGTCCGGCTCTTCTCAGCACGCCCCCCTCTTTTGCTTTCAATGGAAAAATATGACCAGGCCTGCCCAAATCACTGGGTTTAGTATTGGGGTCTACAAGAGCCTTGATGGTTTTGGAGCGGTCGGAGGCGGAAATTCCGGTGGTCGTACCGTGACCTTTCAGGTCTACAGAGACAGTGAAATTGGTTTCGTGCTCGGCTGTGTTTTTACCCACCATCATGTGGAGGTCGAGTTCATTGCACCTTTGCTCCACCAACGAGGCACAGATCAAACCTCTACCCTCTCGCGCCATGAAATTGACAATCTCAGGGGTACATTTCTCTGCCGCACAGATGAAGTCTCCCTCATTCTCACGATCCTCATCATCCACCACGATGATTATTTCCCCATTCCTTATCGCCTCTATGGCCTCTTCTATTTTATCAAGCATCAGCTACACGGTTACATTGCCCAAAAGTTCGGCAA
>CAYORY010000034.1:0-14774 GCA_964406435.1 uncultured Roseivirgaceae bacterium
CGAAAACAAAAGAGCCTGACCATTATAAGAAGAAGATGAAGACGGCAAACTATCTGTTGCAGAAGGGGTATGAGAGCGATCTGATCTGGGATGTGGTGAATAAGCTTTAATACCTCACCTCAAATCCCTCCATCCCTTTAACCTCTATTTCCTCCACCGAAACAGAAGTCACCTTGGCAAACTGAGGCCCTTCCTTGCACCAATCTATGAACGCTGTGATTTTTTCCTCGTCACCCTCAACCTCGATAAGAACCGTCTTGTCGGGTTCATTCTTGACCCAACCACTCAGACCAAGATTGTCAGCCTGAGTTTTGGTTGTTGCCCTGAAAAAAACTCCCTGAACTTTTCCAAATACCCGAATTCTTCGCGCTACCATTATCCAAGAAACGGATATCGGTAGTCTGTGGGTGATACGAAAGTCTCTTTTATTGTACGTGCGCTCACCCAGCGAAGCAAATTCATTGGCGCTCCAGCCTTGTCGTTGGTTCCAGAGCCACGTGCTCCCCCGAAAGGTTGCTGACCCACCACAGCGCCTGTTGGCTTGTCGTTGATATAGAAATTGCCGGCAGCATTTACGAGCTTTTTAGTTGCCAATTCTGCTGCGTATCGGTCTTTGGAGAAAATAGCGCCGGTCAAAGCATATGGAGACGTCTGGTCTACGATTTCCAAGGTTTCTTCAAACTTATTTTCGTCGTAAACATAGATTGTCAGCACAGGGCCAAAGATTTCCTCACACATCGTTCGGTACATTGGGTCTTTTACTTCAAACACTGTTGGTTCTACAAACCAGCCTTTCGATCCGTCATAGTTTCCACCTGCCACTAAAGTGACTCCATCTGCTGCCTTAGCTTCATCTATGTATGCAGCTATTTTTTTGAATGACCGTTCGTCTATGACCGCATTTACAAAGTTTGATGGATCCTCAGGCGATCCCATTTTAATGGATTTCAAATCCTCCACCATGTATTTTCTTACGTCTTCCCAGAGGTTAGAAGGGATGTATGCGCGAGATGCGGCACTACATTTCTGTCCTTGGTACTCAAATGCACCACGAACCAACCCGGTGGCGACTTCCTTGGCATTCGCCGATTTATGTGCCACTACAAAGTCCTTCCCTCCAGTTTCCCCAACAATTCGAGGGTAGGTTTTGTAGGTGTCAATATTTGCTCCAATCGTTTTCCAAAGGTGTTTGAAGACTCCAGTACTGCCTGTGAAGTGAAGTCCGGCAAAATCAGGATGATTGAATACCACATCGCCAGCCACAGGCCCGTCTACATAAATCAGGTTAATGACCCCATCGGGCAGTCCGGCTTCTTTGAATACCTCCATGATCACCTGAGCAGAATAAACTTGCGTGTAGGAAGGCTTCCAAACAACCACATTTCCCATCATTGCGGGAGCTGCTGGTAGATTTCCGGAGATTGCTGTGAAATTGAATGGTGTGATGGCGAAAATAAATCCTTCGAGCGGTCGGTATTCCAACCTATTCCACATGCCATCGGAAGATTCTGGCTGCTGCATGTAAATCTCCTGCATGAAGGAAGCGTTGAATCGAAGGAAATCGATGAACTCGCACGCTGCGTCAATTTCTGCCTGCATCACATTTTTCCCCTGACCGAGCATGGTTGCCGCATTGATTTTTGAACGATAAGGTCCAGCTAGCAGGTCGGCCGCTTTTAGGAAAATACTTGCTCGATGCTCCCAGCCTAATTCAGCCCATTTGGTTCTAGCCGCTAGAGCCGAATCGATTGCAGAGCTTACATGCGATGCATCTCCTTCGTGAAAATGACCTAGCACATGCTGATGGTCATGAGGACATGTCATTGCTATTTTTTTGCCGGTTCTAACTTCTTCAGCACCGATGAACATTGGAGCGTCAATCCGGCTTGCGTACATTTCCTTGTACTTTGAGAGCAGTTCATCTCGTTCCTTGGAGCCGGGCGCATAGCTCAGTACGGGTTCGTTTATTGGGTTGGGGACGAAGTAATTTCCTTTTGGCATGTCTTTTATTTTTGGGAGGGCAAAGGTAGAATTTAGATTAGAGAATTCTCATTAATTCACCCAATGACTGTATTTCCCATTGAGTGTTAGATTTTCTATGGCCGGTCGGATTGTAGAAAATGGCCTGCAGTCCGGCATTTTCAGCCCCACGGATATCCGTCTTTGGATTGTCACCTATCATTACTGAATTTTCGGCCTTGGCACCCATTCGTCTCAGGGCCAGATCGTAAATTTCCTTATCAGGCTTTCGGCATCCTACTTCATTGGAAATGATCATATCAGAGAAATATTGATCGAGTCGTGAAGCTTTCATCTTTGGATACTGAGCATCAGAAAAACCATTGGTGATAATTGCCAATGGATATTTTTCTTTCAAATAGATCAGTGTTTCGTGCGTTTCGGGCATCACTTCTGAGCGATTGGAGCAATTGGTCATGAAGAATTCGTGAAGTTCTTCTGGCTTATGATTTATAAAAATCTTCAATTTTCTCAGTACTTGAGGAAAGCGGTATTGTTTGATGTGTTCACGGTCTATCTGCCCGCTATTAAATTTATGCCAGAGCTTCTCATTCACCTTTTGGTAGGTTCTAAGGAACTCGTCGGCTTCTACCTGAGCATCGATTCCGAAGTGAGAAACTAGCTCCTTCAGAGCTTGGACAGAATTGGTCTCATAATCCCAAAGCGTGTGATCTAGATCGAAGAAAACATGTGTGAGGTTTTTCACTAGAGGAGTGTTTTTATTTCTTCTAAAGAATTGATTTTTGGGCATTTGGCTGGCCCCTTCCACCTGTTTAATAGAAGTATGTTCATGTTTACTTTCTCGGCTCCTACAAGATCCTTGTAATAATCATCACCAATCATTAGAGCATTCTCTGGACGAACAGCTAGCTCATGCAAAGCAATTTCATAAGTCTTGCGGCTCGGTTTAGGATGACCAAGATCAAGAGCAGAATATATTCGATCAAAATAGCCTGTCAGATTTGCTGATGCCAACTTCTTCTCTGCATTTGCACGAGTGCCATTCACCATAAGGTAGAGCGTATAGCGGGGTTGCAGATAATCCAATGTTTCTAGAGCAAAAGGTAGTAGGGTGTTCTGCGCGGATAATTTCCGATTGTATAGTCTCTCCATTTTGACTTTATCAAACTTTCTGAGCACGGGGATGGACTGAAAGAGTAAATCAAATCTTGATAATGACTTGACTGCTTTATCTGTCAAGAGATTTTTATGAAAGGTGTGATTCGCCTCGCCGAACTTCAGGGAAAAGTCATCGAAAGATGCAAGATTCGAAAGCGAGAAGGCATCATAGACCTCTCTAAGTGCCTGATTCTTATTTGTAATAGCATCCCAAAGCGTGTTATCTAAGTCAAAGAAAATATGAGTGATATTTTCATAGCCTGTAGTCCTTCGCTTCAATTTTGTTAATAGCAAGTTCCCGATTGCTTTTAAGTGTTCCATATGTTTTTAAATCCTCTAGTAGGATCGGATCTTTTTCCAAAAAGCCAAAGATTTGTTTGACCATGTTATAACTCTCTTCCCTAATACTGTAAAAAACCCATTGATCTTGATTGCGTGACGTGACCATACCTGCATTCTTCAGAAAGCTCATGTGACGAGAAGTTTTTGTTTGAGTGAAATCCAGGATGGTCACCAGATCAGAAATGGTCAATTCATCCGTGTGGAACAACAAATGCAAAATTCGGGTTCTGGAATCGTCTGAAAATGACTTAAAAATCTGAGTCCCAAACGTGAGATTGAAGTGCTTAAGTTTCATGAAGGATATGTCACCTTTAACAACATTTTAGAGCCCTATTCGTCTCCATGATGCTAAGTTTGAATGTTTTAAAGACTTTTGTACGGGAAAGTTGCGCAAATATGAAGTGCTCAGCAAACTGATCATGTTGAAAAGAATTTTGCCTTTGGTTTTTGTTTTATCTCTTGCTGGGTGTCTCCGTGCCCAAAAGGAGCCCACCGTGATTCAGTTTACCGGGGTGGTGATGGGGCAAGATTCGCTAGAGGTGATTCCGGGTGTCCATGTGTACTTGCCGAAGGGTGGGCGAGGGACTACAACCAATCCCTACGGGTTTTTCTCATTACCCGTGATTGAAGGTGACAGTGTGGTTTTCACAGCGGTAGGCTACAAGCGAACGAATTACATTATCCCAAAGCACGACAAGCCATCCAGCCTCAAAGTAATCGTGACCCTAGAGCAGGATATTACATTCCTAGAAGAAGTGGAAGTGTTCCCCTTTCCCAATGAAGAAATGTTCAAACGTGCTGTGGTAACTATGAGATTGCCATACGATCGTGACAATGCCAACCTACAAGCCTGGCTAAGTGCCACTTACATGAACGGTGGATACAGTTTTGCAGCAAGCCCAGCAATGAATCAGCGCTATTTTCAGGATCAGCAGATGCAGGAGTTTAGGAACAAATTTGGCCCCAGTCCAAACAATCTCCTCAATCCATGGGCTTGGTCTTCGTTCATCAATTCGGTAAGGAATAACTAAACTTAGAATGAACTCCTTTTTGCCCTGTTAGCCTACACTCAATAGGAAGATTGACAGGAGTAAAATACTAAAAGGCACGGTTGATCAGTTGTTTAATGGATTGGAAATAAAGAGGCTAGAAGTTGGAAATCTTCAATTAAAGGCAACATGGTTGATTCGAATTCATTTTTTCAGTACTTTACAGATGAATTGGCTTAATTTGAGCGCTTGGAAATTTTATCACTACGGTTGAATTAATGGAAAAAAACGTCATTTTTGTACTAACCGATCGCTAACACTAATAAACTATGACCGAACCTATTTCACGTGCGTTTCTTGACCCCTGGAATGCCTATGGCAATTATGCAGCTATGGCTGTCGCTGCTATCGGGGTTTTGATTTTGCTTGGACATTATCTGAAATTAGCCTCTACCCGAGATTTCAAAACTCGCTACGATTACATCAACATGCATGAGATCAACCTTTTGTGGTATGGTTTCCTGATGATAATTATAGGAGCAACCATCTGGGTGAATGCTGGCAATGTAATGCCACAAAGACTGCAAGCCAACTGGCTTTACTTCTTCGTGACATTATTCGTGACTGTGATGATGGCCATGATCATCGCAGTAATCTTGCAGAACATTCTGAAGTTCTACTATCCTTTCTTTATCGAGAAGAGATTGAAAAAACTAAGATTCGCTCCGCGTATTTCTCCCGATGGACGTCAGATGAAACTTTTGAGTGAGGAAGAAGAGGACGTATACTTGGATGAAGGTATGCAGGCAGAGGAAGACGCCTTTTCTGTGGACTATGATGTATGGATAGACGAAGAATCCGGGTTCACAAAAATCGAGAAATACAATGGACGACTACATGCGTTGGAATGCTCTAACTGTAGCTACCAAACATTGAAAGTAGAGCGAGAGGAGATTATTCAGCCAGCTTCAACCACCGAGGAGGGCGAATTGATGAAATATTACAAGTGTGGGTACTGTAGCCACAAGGAGAGAAAGTCTTTCAAAATAGCCATGCTGAAGGAGTAATTTCTTTTTCTCTTATTGAAATTGAAACCCCGGCTTTTGCTGGGGTTTTTTGTTAGAGCTTGATGCAGATATTCTGCGGTTCAGAAAAAAAGCGAAGGGCTTCATTTCCACCCTCCCTGCCCACTCCAGAGTTTTTCATTCCTCCGAAGGGTGTTCGCAAGTCACGCAACAACCAGCAGTTGACCCAGACAATGCCCGATTCTAATAGATGTGCCACTCGATGTGCCTTTTTAAGGTCATTGGTCCAAATAGTCGCAGCTAGTCCATACTCCGTAGAATTTGCTCCTTCAATTGCTTCCTCCTCAGTATCAAAAGGAATCAGCGTAACCACCGGCCCGAAAACTTCTTGCTGATTAATGGCGCAGTGGGCATCTAATCCCTCTATCACGGTTGGCCGCACGAAGTATCCTGGCAACTCTTTTATTTGCTCACCCCCTGTTAAGATCGTGCCTCCGTCTTTCTTTGCTTGGGCAATAAAATCCAAAACCTTGACCATATGTTCCTTGGAAATCAAAGCCCCCATCTGAACACCTTCCATTGGATCGCCCACTTTCATGGTGGACACAAGAGCGACATATTTCTCTTTGAATTTCTCGTAAATGCTTCGTTCTATGAAAATGCGAGAGCCACAAAGACAAATTTGACCTTGATTTGCGAATGCACTCCTTACGCTCACATTCACAGCTTCTTCCAAATCACAATCCGCAAAAACTAGGTTAGGGTTTTTCCCACCAAGTTCTAGGGAAGTTTTTTTGAATTGGTCAGCGCACGATCTGCCAATGATTTTGCCTGTATTAGTGCCTCCTGTAAATGAAATGGCTTTGATTTTTGGGTGATCCACGATGGCCTGACCAACCGAGGCGCCTGTGCCGTGGAGGATATTCAGCACGCCTGCAGGGATACCAGCCTGTATCGCAAGCTCAGCAAGTTTAAAAGCTGTATAGGGTGTTAATTCCGAGGGCTTCCCAACCACGCAGTTTCCCATGGCAAGAGCCGGAGCAATCTTCCACGTAAATAAATAAAGCGGCAAATTCCATGGTGATATGCAGCCCACTACCCCGATAGGTGCGCGCCTTGTGTAATTCACGGCCTCACCTTCCATAATGTGAGATTCGGAAGAAAAATTTACGATGGCCGAAGCGAAAAATCGAATATTGGCGGATGCTCTTGGAATATCCACGGAGCGAGAAAGTTTAATGGGCTTACCAGTATCCAGCGTTTCGCATTGTGCCAGCTCTTCCTGATTTTCATCAATTAGGTCAGCAAGTTTATGAAGGCATTTGCTGCGATCTGAAATGGACATTTTTGACCAAGAAGTAAAGGCTTTTTGGGCGGCTTGCACGGCTAGCTCTACGTCCTCTGAACTACTATCTGGAATTTGAGAAAATACTTTGCCAGTAGCTGGAGCGTAGTTTTCCAAGAATCCATTGTTCTTTGGATCGACTAGTTTTCCGTCGATATAGTTTTGAATCTTAATCATAATGAGCCTGTTCTGCCTCCATCGATTTGTAGGCTTGTTCCGTTGATGTAAGCGCCCATTTCAGAGGCCAGAAAAGTAGCATAGTAAGCCAGTTCTTCGGGTTTGCCGAATCGGCCAGCAGGAATGGAAGCCACCATCTCGTTGGCTATTTGCTCGGGTGATTTTTTTTGCTTCTCAGATCTACCGTCAATGAGCGCATCGAGACGACCGGTTTTTATAAAACCCGGAAGGATATTATTCACAGTGATGCCATACATCCCCACCTCACTTGCCAATGTCTTGGACCAAGAGGCCATGGCACCTCGCACAGTATTGCTCACACCCAATCCTGGAATGGGAATTTTGACTGATGTCGAAATGACGTTGATAATCCTGCCAAACTGATTTTCTTTCATATTGGGCAGCACACATTGCGACAGCCCTTGACTCATTTTCAGATGCATTTCCAGTCCCTTTAAGAATTGATCCCAGGAAGCTTCTTCAATAGGTCCTGGAGCCGGACCGCCAGTGTTGTTTACCAGAATGTCTATGGGGTGTTGTTTAAGAAAATTAGAAATCTTATTAATGGCCAAATCCGATTGCGAGAAATCAGCCTCAAGGAAATGATGATTGCCTCCAGGAAGTTCTTTGCAAAGCTTTTCGAGTTCGTTGGCATCACGCGAAACTGCAATGATGTGCGCACCGGCCTTAGCAAATTCCGTTGCAATTGCACGACCGATTCCCTTGGATGCTCCGGTGATTAGTGCCGTTTTTCCTTTTAGATCAATGTTCATTTGGGTTGTTGTAGAATCTGCTCACAATTTAGGCAGTATGGGCGAATGAACTAAATTCGAGCGATCCTGAAATACATCGGAACACAGGAAGTTTCTTGAGAAGATTTACAAAAACAGCTTTTGTGGAGGATTAATTTTTCAGGATTCCTTTGTGTCCTTTCAGCGGTTATCCCAATTGGATTCTAAATTTATCGCTACCTTTTTCCTTTCAAACGCAAAGTCATGGCAATAGCAAAACCGTTCAATCTTCAGAAGTGGATCGATGACAATCGAGACTTATTAAAGCCACCCGTAGGAAACAAAAACCTATACGCAGAGGCGGGCGATTATATAGTGATGATCGTAGGCGGACCAAACGCTCGAAAGGATTATCATTACAACGAAACGGAGGAATTGTTCTATCAGCTGGAAGGTGATATACTGGTAAAGATTCAGGAAAACGGAAAGGCCGTAGAGGTGCCAATCAAGGCTGGCGAAATGTTTTTGCTCCCTGCTAAAGTCCCCCATTCACCAGTCAGATCCGTGGGTTCTGTGGGTTTGGTTATAGAACGAAAGCGGGATGCAAATCACACCGATGGTCTCATGTGGTTTTGTGACCATTGTAATGCGAAGCTTCACGATACTTATTTTCCTTTGACGAATATTGAGAAAGACTTTTTGCCAAGGTTTAAAGAATTTTATGGATCAGTGGAAAAGCGAACGTGCACGAATTGTGGAGAAATGATGGAAGCAGATGCCCGGTTTGTAAGCTGATGGATTTTGAGAAATTAAAAGAGTGGGATCAGGCGGATCCCCTGGCATCTTTCCGTCAAGAATTCCATATTCCTCTCAAAAACGGAAAACCGGTCATTTACTTCTGTGGCAACTCGCTGGGGCTTCAACCAAGACGCACAGAAAAATTCATTCAGGAGGAATTACAAAACTGGAAGGAACTCGGAGTAGAAGGACATTTCACAGGCCAAAGACCATGGGTGTCTTATCATCATTTGGCAAAAAGGGCACTTGGTCAGTTGGTAGGAGCCAAGGAAGCCGAGGTGCAGGCGGTAGGAAGCCTCACCACAAATCTTCACCTGCTACTGGCCTCCTTTTATCAGCCCTTAGGAAAGAGAATAAAACTCATAATCGAAAAAGGAGCCTTCCCTTCTGACTTTTATGCTGTCCATTCCCACATGAAAATGAAGGGAATAGACCCTGAGGAGCATCTTATCGAACTTGAAGCAAAGGGCGGTGCAGATTGTTTGCCACTTGAAGAAATAGAGGAGGCCATTGCGGCAGCCGGAGATCAATTGGCTTTGGTCCTGATGCCTGGCATTCAATATTACACCGGACAGTTTTTTGATATTGCGATAATCACTAAAGCCGCACATGCGGTAGGGGCTTTAGCAGGTTTTGACCTAGCCCATGCCATAGGAAATATGCCCATGACGTTGCATGAGGATCAGGCTGATTTTGCTGTCTGGTGCTCCTACAAATACTTGAATTCGGGTGCTGGAGGAATTGGCGGCATGTACATTCATGAGAAGCATGCCACGAACACAGAGCTGCCTCGGCTGTCTGGTTGGTGGGGACATGATGCAAGGGAGCGATTCAAAATGGCCAATAGAATCAGCCCAATTCCCGACATTGATGGATGGCAATTGAGCAATGCTAATGTCCTGTCATCTGCTGCCCATCTGGCTTCACTCTCTGTTTTTGAAGAAGCAGGAATCCACGCCTTGAGAGAGAAGAGTTTGAAAATGATTAATTGGCTCTATCAGGAACTAGAAGAATTCTCAGATGAGATTCAGATTATCACGCCACGAACTCCTAGCGAAAGAGGATGTCAGCTTTCGCTTTTCATGTTGAGCAAGGGCAAGGAAGTATACGATGGATTAAGCCGGAATGGAGTGATCTGTGATTGGCGTGAACCAAACGTTATCCGTATTGCCCCAACCCCACTCTACAATACATTTGAGGAAATGGGAAGATTTATTCAACTTTTGAAGGCAGGTTTAGGATGAAAGAGTCAATTAGAATTGTTGGTGCCGGACTCGTCGGTTCCCTCCTGGCAACCATGCTTGCAAAGAAGGGATTTCAGGTTTCGGTCTATGAAAAAAGGTCTGATCCAAGGAGCACTTCTCATCTGGAAGGCCGATCTATCAATTTGGCCTTGAGCCACAGAGGCATCAGAGCCCTGAAATATGCCGATATTTTTGACCAAATCGAAAAGGAACTAATTCCCATGCACGGGCGGAAAATGCATGATAAAGAAGGTGCCTTGACCGAGCAGGCCTACGGCAAGGAAGGTCAATTTATTAATTCGGTTTCTAGAAGTAAGCTCAATTTGACATTAATCAATGAGGCCGAAAAAAGTGGGGTGAGTTTTTATTTTGACCATGAATGTCGGGGAATTGATTTTGAGAAATCCGCCATCACCTTTGCACACGATAGCAGCCAGTTCCAGGTGACCGGCTCTCCAATATTTGCTACCGATGGTGCTTTTTCTGTAATAAGGTCATCTTTCAAGTCATTGCCGAATTTTGTTGAAGATCAGGTATTTATCGACCATGGCTACAAAGAATTGAAAATGCCTCCGGTTGATGGAGATTTTGCAATGCCTCCGAATTTTCTGCATATATGGCCTAGGGGCAATTTTATGCTCATAGCCCTACCAAATCAGGACAAAACGTTTACTTGTACACTTTTTTTGCCCTTTAAGGGGGGCAAGTCCTTCGAGGTGTTGACTAATGAAACTGCGGTTACGGAATTTTTTGAAGAATATTTTCGAGACGTCATTTCCTTGATACCTGATTTGGCAGAGCAATTTGTAATCAATCCTACCCCCTCCTTAGTCACGCTCAAGTGCCACCCCTGGCTGAGTCATCAGACCCTGTTGCTCGGTGATGCAAGCCATGCCATTGTGCCTTTTTATGGACAAGGAATGAACGCAGGTTTTGAGGATTGCAGGTTACTGATGGAAATGGCTGAAAAGCTAAAATTCGATTGGAGCCAGATTTTGACAGAATTCCAACAAACCAGAAAGAAGGATACTGATGCCATTGCCGATCTGGCACTGAAAAATTTTGTCGAAATGAGGGACTGGGTTGGAGATTATGCCTTTCTCTTTCGAAAGAAAATTGAAGCAAAGCTCAGCGCTATGTATCCTGATGAATGGATGCCTCAATATTCGATGGTCACCTTTAGTGACCTGCCTTATTCAGAAGCCAAAAGAATCGCTGACCTACAGGATAAAGTTTTGGTAGAGTTTTTGCGAAGTAAAAAAATTGAAGAAATTTACGACAAGGACTTGGGGGAGCTAATGATTAAACTTAACCAACTTTTAATGGTCTAACCAACCAACTACCTTGCTCAGCCACAGGGGATATTATAACACGGTATTATTTACCTTTGCGCACTTAAATTTTCTGGATGAGCCAATTAACGGAACGATATAAGCAGTACACTGAACCTCAGCGAGTTAAAAGTTTAGGTAATTACTCCTATTTTCGAGAATTGGAGTCGGCACAAGATTCGGTAGTAAACTACAAGGGTCGTGAAACTTTGATGTTTGGTTCCAATAGTTACCTAGGACTCACTAATCATCCCTATGTCAAAGAAGCGGCCATCAAGGCAGTAGAGAAGTATGGAACAGGGTGTGGAGGATCGAGATTCTTGAACGGCACTCTGGACATTCATGTCGAACTAGAAGAAAAGCTCGCCAAGTTCCTAAATAAAGATGCGGCAATAGCCTTCAGCACTGGCTTTCAGGTGAATTTGGGCGTAATCCCAGCGTTAGCAAAACAAGGAGATTTTATACTCTGTGATAGAAATAATCACGCTTCTATCATAGAAGGTTGCAGGCTATCTAAAGCGTCCACGCTCTTCTTTAAGCACAATGACATGGATTCCCTCGAAAAGAAACTTCGACATTGTCCAGCGGAATCATTCAAGCTAATCGTTGTGGATGGAGTATTCAGTATGGAGGGAGATATTGCAGATCTTCCCGGTATTGTGGCATTGGCTCAGAAATACAACGCTACTGTCATGTCCGACTGTGCTCATGGTGTGGGGGTAATAGGTGAAGGTGGAAGAGGTACGGCTTCTCATTTTGGTCTCGATAAGGAAGTAGAAATTATCGGTGGTACATTCAGTAAGTCCTTAGCTTCAATTGGAGGTTTCATTGCCAGTGATAAAGACACCATAAATTATCTGAAGCATCAATCTAGATCGTTCATTTTCAGTGCTAGCATGGCGCCAGCTTCGGTTGCATCGGTAATAGCCGCATTGGATTTGCTTCAAAACGACTCCAGTTTGCTTGAAAGGCTGTGGGAAAATACGCACCATGCCATTCGACGATTCAATGACTTGGGTTTTGATATAGGTGATACTAAGACACCAATAATCCCCATTTATGTGAGGGATTACGATGCAACTTTCAAATTATCCACTCAGCTTTTGGAAAGAGGTGTTTTTGTAAATACCGTGGTGCCTCCTGCAGTGAACCCGAACGATTCGCTGATTAGATTTTCATTGATGGCGACTCACACGATAGACCAGATAGATAAGGCAATCGATGAGATTTTTAACATCGCCGTAGAACTGGATATTCTGACCAAACCTCTAGCCGTTTAAATGGGGGTAGACATTGTGCCCGTCAGATCTCATTCTGACCTCAAGAAATTCGTCTTATTTCCCTTCAAGCTGTTTGAGAAGAGCGAGAATTGGGTTCCTCCTATCATTAAAGATGAGTTGAATACTTTTAATCCAGCGATTAATCCGGCCTTTGAGAATTGCGAATCGGAACAATTCCTGGCTTATAAAGGCGATCAAATTGTTGGTAGAATTGCCTGCATCGTCGACTCCAATGAATCCCACGAAAGGAGCTTGGCGAGATTTGGATGGATTGATTTCATTGACGACAATGAAGTGTCGGAGGCTTTGATAAATACCGCACAAAACTGGACACAGGAAAGAAATCTTAAAGGAATTCATGGCCCACTAGGGTTCACTGATATGGACTTTGAAGGGATGCTGGTTGAGGGATTTGAGTACCCAGCCACTATTGCTACCATTTACAATTTCCCATATTACCCTACTCATCTGGAGAGATTGGGATTTAAAAAATCAGTGGATTGGATAGAAGGAAGAGGGAATGTGCCATCTGAACCATCCAAAAAATTAATTAGAACAGCTCAACTCGTGGAATCAAGATTTGGCCTTAAGAGTTTGAAATTCAAAACAAGGAGGCAAGCTGCCAAAAGAGGTCGAGAAATGTTTCATGTCCTTAACAGAAGCTACGAAAACCTCTATGGATTTCATCCCTTGACCGAAAAGCAAATTGAGTTTTACATAAAGCAATACTTGGGTTTTGTGATCCCCGATTTGATGAGTATGGTCGTCAATAAGGAAGATGAATTGGTGGCATTTGCAGTCACCATGCCAAGCCTTACTAGAGCCTTTCAAAAAGCAAAGGGCCGGCTGTTTCCATTTGGATTTCTTCATATCCTTAGAGCCATAAAGAAGGAGACATCAGCCGATCTGTACTTAATCGGGGTATTGCCTGAGTATCAAAAAATGGGAGCTACTGCGATCATTTTTAGAGATATAATGCAAGCCTACAATCGGCGAGGTATCACCAGAGCCATGACTAATCAGGTACTCGAGCAAAATGCCCACCTTCTGACTCAATTCAACGATTACCAGGAGGAGGGATCCGTTTATAAGCGCCGAAGATGCTATATTAAGACTTTCTAATGTCAAATGGGATGAATCAAAATTGGGCTGTCATATTAGGTGCAAGTAGCGGTATGGGACTAGCAACCGCCAAGAAGCTCGCAAGCCATGGAATGAATCTGGTTCTGGTACACCGAGACAGAAGGTCAACCTTAGATCAGATAACACAGGAATTTGAGGAATTGCGCAAATCCGTGAAAGTCGTATCATTCAACGATGATGCATTGAGTGCAGACAAAAGGCGGGTAATGGTTGATCAAATAAAAAATGACATTCCCCAAAATTCAGTAGCCGTGCTTGTGCACTCAGTGGCAAAGGGCAATCTCAAAAGACTTTCCCATGCAGAGGTCGGAAAGAAAGCGGAAAATGACCTTGAGGTACAATTTGAATCAATAGAAAAGGAGCGCCGAGCCATAGATTTTGGAAAGAACCGACTCGAAGAGTTAGATTTTACTTTGACTAATCAGGCCATGGCCACCAGTATGCTAAGCTGGACAAACGACCTATTGGAGAGTAATTTGTTTTCTGAAAAGGCTCGGGTCATTGGCATCACAAGTGAGGGAGACTGGAAAGTGTGGCCCGGATACGGAGCAGTGGCTATGGCCAAGTCGAGTCTGGAAACCCTTGCGAAGTATATGGCCGTAGAATTTGCACCACATGGACTGAGAGTGAATCTGGTTCATGCTGGTGTCACCGACACGCCTTCACTAAACATGATTCCCGGTAGTGCCTTAATGAAAGCATCGGCTAAATTCAGAAATCCGTACGGTAGACTTACTCAACCGGAAGATGTGGCAAACGCAATCTATTTGCTTTGTCTGCCGGAGGCTGATTGGATCAATGGGTCCAGATTGATGGTTGACGGAGGTGAGAGCTTGACATAATGGATATTAAACAACAGGTATTTGATCTTCTCCCTTACAAGAAGCCCTTTCTTTTTGTGGATGGCTTTGAGGAGCTTTCTGACGACAGGTCTTCTGGGTACTACACTTTTAAGGAGGATGAATTTTTTTACGAAGGCCATTTTCCAGGCAAGCCAATCACACCAGGGGTTATCCTCACAGAAGCTGCTGCACAAATCGGACTTGTGGGTTTGGGCATTTACCATTTGCTAAAAGAGAAAAAGCAGAAAGAAATGATCCCTTTGTTTTCTTCAGCACAAATTGACTTCCTAAAACCTGTATATCCAGGCGAAACGGTACATGTGGAGGCTACTAGAGAGTACTTCAGATTCAGCAAATTGAAATGCAAAGTAATAATGTACAATAGTCAT
>CAYORY010000035.1:0-14724 GCA_964406435.1 uncultured Roseivirgaceae bacterium
CTCCGCAATTTCTTCACCAGCTCATAGTGAGTTAGAAATTAAACCCTGCCGTTATTGCAATCGTTGTATTTTTTATCCTTGAATTTACCGTGGGATTTTCCCAACCTTCGTTAATGGCTACCATGCTAAAATCATATGGGGCATAGTTGGTTTTTACTTTGGCATTGACCACAGCCAAATCCATAAAAAAGTCAGAGGTTTTGTACCCTATGCCAAACGTGGTGAATTTCCTGTTATTCTTCCCTCCTGTTGGGTCAGGGTTGAATGAATAACCTCCCCTGAACCGAATATTCTCCCATCTATATTCTCCACCCAATCGGTAGTTAATCACTGATTGGAAATTATCAAGTATGACTTGATTGTCTAGCAATGGCGAGAAATCATTGGATTGGAGTTCGGCATTAGCATAATCTACCATTTCTACATCTCCACTAATGAAGCCGGATTTACCGATGAATATGGTCGCTCCAAGGTTTACTCTGGCAGGTGTTTTCAGTTTGAATTTTGTACGATGAACCGTGCTTACATACGGATCCCAATTAAGTAAATCGAATGTGTTTCCTTGAAAGTCTTGATAAAAGTAGTCTCCCCAGTTTGCGTCCAAGTCTTGTGTGCTTTCTTGATTGATTGTCAAGTACGTAGGTGATTCAAATGAAACTCCTGCAGTAATAAAATCAATTGGTCTAACTATTAAGCCAAATGTGGTGTTAAGTCCAGTCCCTCTAGAAACTATTTCTTCATTCAATGCAATTGAGTTAATCCAAGGATCAATTTCATCTCCAAAAAGAAATTCACTTTCGGTATATTCTCTCTCCATTCGATTATATAAAGTTTGGATTCCGAGACCTGCTCCGAAATAAATTTTATCATCGTAGTTACCACCCCACGAAAAACTGATTTGACTTTGAGAGCCAGTCTCCACAATGTTTTCTTGTTGGTATGGGATTGAACCTCCGGTGCGTCCAAACGGGGTAGAGTATCCTTCAAGCGACCCATCGGCATTCTGGGGGACAATTACGGCTTGGCCACCTTGATCTTCCTCTAAGAAATCTGGGAATTGACTAAAGTCTGCTAAGTCAAAAAGAAATTGATGATAAGCACCTGCTAGCAGAAAATTTCCAATATCCTCGTAACCCTTGACGCTTGGATCAATCCCAGCTTCATATGCTTGATCAACAAAAAAGTCAACAATTGATGTCCCACTTTCCCCCTCATACCTGAATTGCCTGTTGAAGTCATTGACCCTCGCAATAGAAACGCCTAAAGAACCACCTTTGAATTTGTCTTCTGTATATCGCCCCTTATTGAAATTGAAGACCATCCCTGCATTGCTTATGTTGAAGGTGTTGTTGAAATTAGGAGTAGTCAGTCCGGCAAAACTGTCATCAGAATCCTGAAACCCGAGTCCAAGAGTCATGCTTGCTGCATTTCGATTGTAGAAACCTAATCCAGCCGGATTTGAGTGGATAGAGCTAATATCTCCGCCTAACGAATTCTGTGTTCCGGCCAGACCCTGCATTCTGGCTGTGCTCCCAACCAGCCAGTTGGTCTGACTGTATTTGAGTGCATCTTGATAATACCCGAACTGTCCCTGCGCCTGAATCGCACAGACTCCCATCAGGCTAACCAATAATATTAGCTTCTGTTTTCCCATTTTGAGTGTGTTTTAAGTGGAAACTAGTTTCCTTTTGATCGGTTGGATGATCCCCTTGAACTTGATCCGCTGCTGCCGGAAGAGCCCGAACTTCTCCCTGAAGATGATGACCTTGAGCTACTGCTACTCGATCTCACTGCAGATCTCGACGAATTGCTACTAGATCGGCTAATACTGGTATTGCCACTAGATCTGTTGCTGCCAGAGGTGCTGCTGCGATTCAAGTTTAAGTTAGTACTGCCGGACCGATTCAGAGTGGAGTTTCCTCCAGTGGGGTTTCCCCGAATGATCATGTTATTACGGTTGGAGTTAGGGTTTAATGTGCCCGATCTTCTGGTCGTTCCTGTGCTCCCTGATTGATCGGTAGTTGTTCCTCTGGAATAGCTTGACTGGCTAGGAGCCGTATACGAATAATTACTATTTCCTTGCGTTCGCCCACCTCTGGTAGTGGATGGTGCGCTCAAACTTGGTCGTGTTGTGGATCTCATACTTGTGGAGCCAGTGGAAGTCCTTGATCTATTATAGTAGGTTTCTTGCGCCTTTGAATAATCTCTCGAATTAGATGCCGACGCAGTAGAGGTTCCTCTGCTTGGTCTGTTGGTGCCATTCGAGCCAATTACCGTACCTCCTCGGTCTGATCTAGGCCCTCTGGTCACTCCTCTTGCGTCTCTTTTCGATGGCGTATTGTTGGCAATGTAGTAGCCACCATTGTCATAAGGTGAGTAGAACCATGTTCTTCTCCATGGATTTCTCCAATAAGAATAGCCACCATAAAAGCCTCCACCAAATCCCCAAGGATTGTAAAATGCCGTGTTGTAATACCAAGGATCCCAGAACGGATCGCACCAGTAGGAATTCCATCCGCCACCCCAGCCCATCGAAATGGACCAGCCATTGCCCCATCCAAAAAGGGGATTGTAGAAATTGTTGAACCCGAAATTTCCATTCCAGTTGGGTTGGCTATTGCCATAGTAGTTGTTGATGATGGTGGTGCCTGGATCGACATAATTATCATCGTAGTAATAGTCATCAGTGTACTGAAAGCTCAGTGGCTGCTCACCGAAATTGGCGTTTGTTTGATTCACAATACTGTTGGTGGAGTTATACTGCGACTGATATTGCAATCTTGCTTCCTCCGCTTGTCGATCGTATTTGTCTATTAGGGCTGGATCTACCTCATTCGCGGAGTAATCATCTTCGAAGTAGTAGTGATCCGAATCGTTAAAAGCCAGTTCGGCCCGTGCCTTCTCCCTTTCCTTCTTGGCTTTCTGTCGGTCACTCGAATTGAAATACATGTCGTCGTATTCCTGAGCTGCGCCTGCTAAACCTAGACCAAAAATTAGTGCGAATATGATGCTTGACTTTCTCATAACTTTCAACGTTTGATTGTTATACGTTCTTACCCCCCTATTATGTTCCGATAGCGCCTTTATATTTGCGCTCCCAGCGAGACTCGCCTGGTAATTTTGCAATTACTATACCAATATAGGTAAAGACCAATGAGTAAGGCCATTCCCCCAAGATCAGAAGATTATTCACTATGGTACAATGAGATCATAAAAAAAGCCGGCTTGGCTGAAAATTCCCCAGTGAGAGGGTGTATGGTCATAAAGCCGTACGGTTATGCCATTTGGGAAAAAATGCAGCAAACATTGGATAAGATGTTTAAGGAAACCGGGCATCAAAACGCCTATTTCCCGCTTTTCATCCCAAAGTCATATCTAAGCAAGGAAGCCGCACATGTGGAGGGGTTCGCGAAGGAATGCGCGGTGGTCACGCATTACAGACTCAAAAATGCTGAAGATGGCTCAGGTGTGATCGTTGATCCGGATGCCAAATTGGAGGAGGAATTGATCGTGAGGCCAACATCGGAGACTGTCATTTGGGATGCATATAAAAACTGGATACAGTCCTACCGTGACCTTCCACTTTTGATTAATCAATGGGCGAACGTCGTGAGATGGGAGATGAGAACAAGATTATTTCTTCGAACCGCTGAATTTCTATGGCAAGAAGGCCACACGGCTCATGCCACTGCCCAGGAGGCCGTTGAAGAAACGGTTCAAATGCTGAATGTCTACGCAACGTTTGCTGAGGAGTATATGGCCATGCCTGTCATCAAGGGAGTGAAAACAGAAAGTGAGCGATTTGCTGGAGCCGTGGATACCTATTGCATCGAGGCGATGATGCAGGATGGCAAGGCGCTACAGGCAGGAACTTCGCATTTCTTAGGGCAAAATTTTGCGAAAGCTTTTGATGTGAAGTTTGCAGGGAAAGATGGCAAGGAACAATATGTTTGGGGAACCTCGTGGGGAGTGAGTACTCGGTTGATGGGGGCTTTAATAATGGCACACTCTGATGATGATGGGCTGGTATTGCCTCCAGCACTTGCACCAGATCAGGTGGTAATTGTTCCAATTTACAAGCACCAAGAGGAGCTTGATCTCATTTCGGAACTAGCAGAGAGACTCACCAAGGAACTCCGAGCAAAAGGCATTTCAGTGAAGTTTGACAATCGTGACACCCATAAACCGGGTTGGAAATTCGCAGAATATGAAATGAAAGGAGTGCCGGTCAGAATTGCCATTGGGCCAAGAGATATGGAGAATGGTACGTTAGAAGTGGCGAGAAGAGATACCAAGGAAAAACAAGTCATAAAGGCAGATGAGGCCGTCGCATTTGTTGAAAATTTGCTCGGTGAAATTCAGAAAAACATCTACGGTAAGGCGCTAAAATTCAGAGAAGAACATACTCAGCAAGCGGATACTTGGGATGAATTTTTGAAGAAAATTGAGGAAGGATTTGTCTATGCGCACTGGGACGGCACAGGGGAAACTGAGGCTAAAATACAGGAACAAACAAAGGCGACTATCCGATGTATTCCCCTGGACGGTAAAATGGAGGATGGAAAATGTATCTTTACTGGGGAGCCCTCAAAACAGCGCGTGCTCTTCTCTAAAGCTTATTAATTATGGAGTGGTTACCGATTGCCATTTTCGTTTTACTGGGTCTTGTTCTTATCATAGTGGAGATCATTTTTGTGCCTGGCACCACGGTTGTTGGAATCGCGGGTTTCCTAAGTATGGGTTTTGGGATTTACAAAGCCTATGAAGTTTTTGGGAACACAGTCGGGACGCTCACCCTCATTGGTAGCTTAATTGTTAGTGCTCTCTTTATATACATTTCCTTTAGAAACCGATCATGGGAACGGTTTTCATTAAAGTCCACAATGGAAGGCCGAGTGAATGACGGCATGTTTGTGGTTTCGGTAGGAGACAAAGGGAAAAGTGTTTCTTCGCTGAAACCAATTGGAAAGGCACTCTTTGAAGATCATGAATTAGAAGTTCGATCAAACGGTGGATTTGTAGAAGAAAATGTTGAAATTGAGGTGCTTCGCGTAGAAGGAAATAAAATTTTTGTCAAACCTGTTTAATCACATTTTGAGATGGATCAATTGACCCTCATCTTAGTAGTTGTCGGCGGTATTATCGCCTTTTTCACTTTTCTGTATTTTGTCCCAGTCAATCTCTGGATTACGGCCATTTTCTCTGGAGTGAGAGTAGGCCTGTTGGAGCTGGTCTTTATGCGAATCAGGAAAGTGCCTCCATCAATTGTGGTGAATTCTTTGATTACCGCTACCAAGGCGGGACTCACTCTCATGGAGGGAGATGATGCCTCGGTGAGAAGAAAATTAAAATCATCGGATTTGGAGACGCATTATTTGGCAGGTGGCAATGTGCCATTGGTTATAAAGGCGTTGATCTCTGCTGATAAAGCGAATATTAATTTGACCTTTAAACAAGCTACGGCCATTGACTTGGCAGGACGAGATGTTTTTGAGGCGGTGCAGATATCTGTGAATCCAAAAGTGATTAACACTCC
Organism: uncultured Roseivirgaceae bacterium; assembly: GCA_964406435.1. GTDB lineage: Bacteria > Bacteroidota > Bacteroidia > Cytophagales > Cyclobacteriaceae > JAAEPI01. Next base: position 5,537 of record CAYORY010000035.1, read on the forward strand.
GTCTGTTGCTGCAGTTGCAGCTGATGGAATTCAGCTCATTGCGAAAGCACGTGTGACTATTCGCGCAAATATCCAACAGCTGGTTGGAGGAGCAGGAGAGGAGACCATTTTGGCAAGAGTGGGAGAGGGTATTGTAACCTCGGTTGGTTCTGCGGCTACTCACAAGCAGGTACTTGAAAACCCGGATAAAATTTCGAAACTTGTCCTTCAAAGAGGACTTGACGCAGGTACGGCGTTCGAGATTCTTTCTATTGATATTGCGGATGTGGATGTGGGAGCCAATATTGGAGCGAAGCTTCAAACTGATCAAGCCTCCGCTGACTTGAAAGTGGCAGAAGCAAAGGCCGAGGAGAGAAGAGCAATGGCCGTAGCAGAAGAGCAAGAGATGGTTGCCAAGGCTCAGGAAGCGAGAGCCAAAGTGATTGAGGCTGAAGCTGAGGTGCCGAAAGCATTGGCGGAAGCGTTCAGAAGTGGAAACCTTGGTATTATGGACTATTACAAGTTCAAGAATATTGAAGCGGATACGGAAATGAGAGAATCAATTGCCGGAAGTGGTAAGAAGAAGAAGGAGTAAAGATTATGTAGTTAACCTAAGCTTTAAGCCATCCAAAATTTGGGTGGCTTTTTTTATGCGACCTGCTCAAGCTTCACCTGATCGGCATAGAATTTCATTCGAGTAGACCGATAATCCAGTGTTCTGATTTTGACGATCTGATCTCTTCTGTGATGGTAAAATACTTCGATGTAGAAATTCTTAACCTTATAGAGATTGATTTTGTACTCGTAGTACCGTATGTCCATGACGAATTCCCCTTCGAAGTATATCCACTGAAGTCTTGCTTCGGCTGGCAATTCGTCAAACTCGCTGGCTGTCATTTACGAAAGATCGAAAAAAATCTAATCATCGCAAAACAGCCGCTCATAGTCCTCCGATCGGTACGCTTGAGAGTAGATGCGACTGCCTCGAAAATCGAAATACGAAAGCACACGATAGCCAGCCTGAGGAAGTGCCTGCTCTCCGATCAGCACCCCTCTGTCAGGGGTGCCCAGGATTCTGATGTCTGAAAAGGTAGGCTCTAGAATTAGGCCGAGTTCGCTGTGCCTAAGCCCAAAACCCCGAGTGTCATAGAATTTCACCATTTTTCCCTGGCTAGACGGAAAATCTGACAAAAGCGTCACTTCCATTTCGGCTTCCAAATTGGTAAGATTCACCAATTGAAATTTGTCTTCCAGCTTTGCCCAGACAAGGGAATCAGTCCAATACGTAAGGTGGTCATATTGGAAAGGAAGTACTTCATTTTCATCTGAATCCAGGAGTCCAAATTTTCCAGCAACTGAAGTTTGATAATACGCCCCAAAGCGAAAAAATGTCGATTCGTATTTTGGCTCGATCAGTGTGTTGGTTTTCAAGTCTAACATGCCGATTTTGTTTTTTTTCAACACCGTAACGATGTTGTCAGACAAGCCGATAAAGTCATAGTCGATTGGGAGAATTTGCTTGCCTGAAGAGGTAATAGCACCGATTTTATTTCTAAAGGACACGGAGAACAGGCTATCTGAAAGCAATTTGATTTGGTCGAAATTGCCACTAAAAACCCGCTCGCCCGATTCGTTTATTACTGCCGATACCTCATCCTTGATCAATACGTAAGGGTGGGTAGGTGACAAGGTGAACACCTGCTGCTGATCGGTTAGTTTGAGTTGGTTTTTGTTAGTGAAGAAGAGTATTCTTTCAGGCCCGGTGAGCATTGCGCAGAAGTTATTGATCAAACTGAGACTATCTCTGAGTGGAAGCATCCAATTCTCATTATTGGCAAAGAGCGACCACTGATCCGAGCTTATTTTTCGCACAGTGAATCCCTCATTGGCCTCTACATATTCGAAGCGCTCAGGATGATCAAAGAACGCATATCCTCGACTGTCCTTTACATACTCCTTGTAGTCTCCTGGAAAAATTTGGTGAACGCCCCATGGAACAAGGAACGATCCATCGCTTCTGATCATGCATTCGCGATCGTCCCGAAACCCAATAAGCTTGTCCTCACTGATCACTTCAAAATCATCAAATTTGAATTCCAGAAACAGGCCTTCCGGGAAGGTGCTGGTGAGGTCTCCTTGCTTCATGATGGCAAAAAGGCCGTCCTTTTCAAAGAACCAGAAATTCCCTTCCAAGAAAATATCGTCGAAACGGTGATCGGCGACCTGTAGCCCCAAAAGAGAATAGAGTCCCCATTTTGATTTCTTCACCTTAAGAAATGAGCCGTTCAGTACCTCAGCGTCTTCTATGTTTTCAAGAATGCTCAATCCGGATTTGTGAACCAATGATTTTTGGTCACCTGCTTCAATTAACAAAAACCCATACCCCAGATCTTTGATCAGTTTACCTGCAAATAGCAGTTTGCCTTGTAGGTTCAGGATTTTTGGCTCATCTCCTGCAAGTCCGGCTACAATATCGGACTGAATGCCCTCACAGATCAGGTCTTGATCCAGCTCAGTGAGTCCGGTTTCGACTGACCTGCCCGCTGGTGATACGAGTTGAAACGTCTTCTCGAAAACCGGAAAAAAGAATGAGTTTTTATTCGTAATCTCGGCTCTCAGACTATCGCTTTTCGGGTGAAAATCGAGATAGCGATCTTTATCCGAGAAGTTTCGCTCGGCATCCAGATGAAAAAGTACAGCGAGTGCTTTTTGAGCGGTTTTGGTTTTAGGATAGGCCCTAACGAAATAAAGAAAGTCTGATCGATCCCCAGAGAGCGTCATTAGTGGGAGAAGGTTGTCAAGTGCCTCGGAGGCGTATTCGCTTTTGGGATTTTCCTGAAGGAAGCGTACAAGATCTTGCTGAGATTGCGACGAGCTGTGCTTTTTCACGAGCATACTGTCGAGCTTATTTTTCACCCGCTCCATGAAAATGGAAGCCGGATAGTTTTCTATAAAATCTTTGGCCGCAGAGATAGTAAGCGAATCGGTCAGTTGATCAAAAACCAGGGCATCCCGATAATCAAGGGCCGCTTTTCTATCTTCGAATTCGGGGAACTGGCTCAGGAAGTCGTTCCAATCTGTAAGGGTGCTTCGCTTTTTGGCTCTTTCAAAACAGCGCCTTGAGATGAGCTCATGCAGCTCGGTGAAGTCGCTTTCCAACACATTTTCCTTGGTTAGTTCCTCCAATATGTCTTCAGATGCTTGCTCAAGATCCGCAATGGCTTCAAAGATGCGAATCCGAGCTGAGTCCAGATTGGTTCTGCCGAATGTGGGCTCTAAGTATAGCAGGGAGTAATAGTACTTTGGCCCAGGGTTTATGGGCTCATCCTCAACCGCTTTTTTTATGAGCTCTTCAGTTTTTTCCCAGTCCTTATTTTCAAATTTCTTTTGGATACGACCCAAATCACCAGCAAGAATTGCTGTTGGGAAGAGTACAGTTAAAAAGAAAAACCATTTGATGCGCATCACTTCAAAGGTACTTGATGCCCGTGGACTAGACTTTATTCAAGGAAGCAAGTGCCGATCCGATGATCCCAGCGTCGTTTTGCAACTGAGCCCCAATGACCGGAACATTAACGGTTAGGTGTTTTTCGAACTTGTCAAACTTCTTGCTCATGCCACCCCCAAGAATTATGTGGTCTGGAGATAGAATGGAATCAATATGGTGGAGGAAATAATCGAAGCGCTTGGCCCATTTTTTCAGGGATATGTCTTCACGATCCATGGCACTTCTGGATGCGTACTGTTCTATCACCTCTCCCTTAAATGAGTTGATTCGTCCAAATTCTGTGTTGGAAATCAGGTGGCCATCCAGAAACAACGCAGACCCAATGCCCGTGCCGATGGTGACGACCAGCACCTTACCACCTAATCCTTTGCCTGCGCCAAATTTCATAATGGCCAGCCCGGCGGCATCTGCATCATTCAGTATCGTAAAAGAACAATTGGTGCTCTTTTCAAAAAACTCCTGAACGTTTATACCCTGCCAGCTTTTGTGAAGGTTTCCGTGTGTTTTAGCCACTCCTGAGATTACTACAGCAGGGAAGCCGCATCCTACGCTCCCGTTCCATTCGAAATGCTGAATCAGCTCCCGGATGATAGCTGCTATGTCACCCGGCTTGCCAGATTTTGGGGTGTCAATCCTCACCCGCTCAGCCAGTAATTGCCCCGTAAGGGTATTTACAGGAGCTGCTTTAATTCCTGTGCCTCCTATGTCGATACCTAGTGCTTTCAATGTCAGGTTTTAGCAAATGTAAAAAAGCCACCCGAAGGTGGCGTTAGGGGCTGTCGGGATGACTGGATTCGAACCAGCGGCCCCCACTACCCTAAAGTGGTGCGCTAACCGAGCTGCGCTACATCCCGAATGAAAGGCAAATATAAGTTTTGGTTATTTCTTAGCGTCTCTTTTGAATGCGAGTTTGTTGTCGCTTGATTCGCTTTGATCGAAGTAATATCCTGCATAGTCGAATGCGCGAAGGTCATTTGGATCTGTAATCTGATTTTCTATCATGAAACGAGCCATCATCCCCCTTGCTTTTTTAGCATAGAATGAAATGATTTTGTACTTGTCCTTTTTGAAATCTTTGAACTCTACATCGATAATTCTGACTGAAACGTTCTTTTTGTCCACAGCCTTGAAGTATTCGTTTGAAGCAAGATTCACAATGATATCATCACCCTGATCTTTCAAATCCTGGAGTAGCAAATCGAGGATGGTGTTGTCCCAGTATTCGTAAAGAGTTTTGTAGTCGTCAAACGCCAGTTTGGTGCCCATTTCCAAACGATATGGCTGAATCAAATCGAGTGGTCTCAGCAGCCCATAGAGGCCTGACAGAATCCTAAGGTGCTTTTGTGCAAACGCTAGCTTTTCTTCATCAAAAGTCTCTGCTTGTAATCCTTGATAGACATCACCATTGAAGGCAAAAATGGAAGGTTTTGAGTTTTCCTCGTTGTGGACGGCATTGTACTCTTTGTATCGGTGCACATTAAGACCAGCGAGTTGCTTGCTAATACTCATCAGATCCTTCACTTCATCCACGGTTTTTTTCCGCATTATGTCGATCAGTTCATTTGTGCAATCCAGCAATCGAGGCTGGGTTGTATGTGCATAATGCTCTGTCTTAAAATCGAGATTTTTGGCAGGTGAAACTACGGCGATCATGACTATTCTTCTTTCTGCTTCTTTTTCTTGATGTCCTCTAAATCCTCCCTGTCCCGGAGTTTTTTGTCGTCCACGTTATTATTTAAGAATTGATTGATTTTGTCAATGTCCAGGCTGGATTTTAGCTCACCGAATGCATCAATGCTCACGTCAAATCCTTCAAGCTCTTTATTCACTTTTGGTTTTTTATCTTTTGCCATGGGCTTAGTTTTTTAATTTGTGAAGAGAAGATTGAATGCGTAAAGCACTTCTTTTAGGTCCCATCAGGGATATTATTTCCATCAAATCGGGCCCACCAGCTTGGCCGGAAATCACCACTCTTAGTACCTGCATCACAGCTCCTGGGTTGATTTCGGCAGCATTAAGCGTGTCTGAATAGAGAGCTTTAGCCTTGTCTCCTGTAATACTATCTAGACCTAACAATGCATCTGCGAAAAGGTTCAGACCGGCAATTGCCTGTTCGTTTAGTTTCTTTTCGATCACTTTTTCATCGAATTGATCTGGTTCTTCGAAGAGAAACAAAGCAGCGGGAATCATTTCTTGTGGAAAGGTTACACGCTCCTTAAACAAGTTGATAATTATCTGTGCGTGTTCTGGGGTGCAATCATGTCCTTGTGCTTTCATTCCCAAAAGGAAGTTCTCAGCGAGCTGTTTGACATCAGCATTTTTTAGATACTGCTGATTGAACCATTTGATTTTATCAATATCAAACTTGGTTCCGGCCTTATTCACTTTCTCAAGCGAGAATGCTTTCTCCAATTCTTGGAGTGAAAAAATTTCCTGATCTGTTCCTGGATTCCAACCAAGAAATGCGAGAAAATTCACCAGAGCTTCGGGGATGTAGCCCTCTTCTCTAAATCCTGCTGCCAATTCTCCTGTTTCGGGATCTACCCAGTTCAGTGGAAAAATCGGGAAGCCCGCCTTATCTGCTGCTCTTTTGCTCAGTTTGCCATTACCATCCGGTTTGAGAATGAGAGGCAGATGAGCGAATTGAGGCATCTGACTTTCCCAGCCAAGAAATTTGTACAACAACACATGAGTGGGAGCAGAAGGAAGCCATTCTTCACCTCTAATCACATGCGTAATTTTCATTAGGTAATCGTCTACCACATTGGCAAGATGATAGGTGGGCAGACCGTCCGATTTCATAATGACCTTATCGTCCAGAGTGGAGGTGTGCACTTTCACCCAGCCCCTGACCATGTCATTTAATCTTACTTCCTCTTTTGGATCAATTTTCAAACGAATGACATAAGGCTCGCCGGAAGATACCCGCGCTTGTACTTCTGCTTCACTCAGGGTGAGCGAATTTTTCATGGTCATTCGTGTCACCGAATTGTACTGCTGATTGATTGCCTTGGTCTCCTTTAGCTTCTCACGCATTTCATCTAATTCCTCCGGCGTGTCAAAGGCATAATATGCATGCCCATCGTTGATTAGCTTTTCGGCATATTGAAAATAAATGTCTTTGCGTTCGGATTGTCTGTATGGCGCATAGTCTCCACCAGTCCAAGGGCTTTCATCCAATTCGAGTCCACACCATTCCAAAGATTCTCTTATGTATTCCTCAGCTCCTTCAACGAAGCGTGATTGGTCGGTATCCTCGATTCGAAGAATGAATTTGCCGTTATTCTTTTTCGCGAACAGGTAATTGAAAAGAGCAGTTCGCACTCCGCCAATATGCAGTGCCCCGGTAGGACTTGGAGCAAATCTTACGCGTACATTGTCCATCAGGAATAGTTCGGGATTAGGGTTGTTTCAAAATTGGTCAACTAGGGCGATGCATGAAATTTCCACATTCACGCCCTTTGGCAAGCCACTGACTTCCACGGTTTCTCTGGCAGGGGGATTTTCAGTGAATCGAGTACCATACACGGCGTTGATCTTGGCGAAATCTCCCATGTTTTTGATGAAAATGGTACACTTCACCACTTGTAGAAAACTGGTCCCAGCTTCTCTGAGGATGAACTCTAAATTTTTCATCACCTGCTCAGTTTCCTCTTCAATACTGCCGGAGACCAATTCTCCGGTAGATTGATCTATGGGAATTTGGCCAGACACGTACAGGACACCATTTGCTAAAACTGCTTGGCTATATGGGCCGATAGGAGATGGAGCGTGGGATGATTCAATGATTTTTTTCATGTTTACTCAACAGTCACAGATTTGGCCAAGTTTCGTGGTTGATCCACGTTGCATCCACGCATGACGGCAATGTGGTATGAAAGTAACTGCAACGGAATCACAGAAACAAGTGGCATTAACGCTTCATGTGTGGCAGGAACTTCAATGGTGAAATCAGCCATTTTCGGGATGAGTACGTCACCCTCAGAAACAACGGCAATAACAATCCCGGCCCGAGCTTTTACCTCTTGAATATTCGAAACTATTTTGTCGTAGGAGCTGTCTCTGGTGGCAATTACCACCACTGGCATTTTCTCATCAATTAGCGCAATAGGTCCGTGTTTCATTTCTGCAGCAGGATAGCCTTCGGCATGGATGTAAGAAATTTCTTTGAGCTTAAGGGCGCCTTCCAGTGCAACTGGGAAATTATATCCTCTTCCTAGATAAAGGAAATTCTGTGCGTCCTTGAACAAGGCAGAAATGGATTCTACCTTCTCATTGGTTTTGAGTGCTGTTTGGACTTTAGCGGGAATGGCAGCAAGCTCAGAGAGCAATTCCCTGTACTTGCTTTCGGAGATTGTGCCCTTTTTCAAGGCTAATCTCAAGGCAATCATTGAAAGCACGGTGAGCTGTGCAGTGAACGCCTTGGTGGAGGCTACACCGATCTCAGGTCCAGCGTGCAGGTAGGCACCTTCGTGAGAAAGTCGGGCAATGGACGAACCGACCGTGTTTACCACACCGAGCACAATGGCGCCTCTGCTCTTAGCTAACTCAATGGCTGCTAAGGTATCAGCTGTTTCCCCGGATTGCGAAATGGCAATAACGATATCACCCTCTCGGATTACGGGGTTTCTGTACCTGAATTCTGATGCGTATTCTACTTCTACCGGGATTCGGCATAGATCTTCGAACAGGTACTCGGCCACCAATCCGGCATGCCAGGAGGTACCGCAAGCAATCATAATAATGCGGTTGGCATTGATGAGTGCATTGGAATACTCCCTAATTCCACCAAGGACTAATTCACCGGTCTCGCTATTCAATCTCCCCCTCATGCAATCCCTGATGGAATTGGGTTGCTCAAAAATTTCCTTAAGCATGAAGTGCTCGTACCCTCCTTTTTCCAGGGCTTCCAATTCCAGATCGAGCGTCTGTACGTAGGGCGTTTGTGGAGCAGCTTTAAGATCTTTTATTTCATATCCATCATCAGTGAGCACCAGGATTTCCAAGTCATTCAGATAGACTACTTCATTGGTGTACTCAATGATTGGAGTGGCATCAGAAGCAAGGAAGTATTCGTTTTTTCCGAGACCCAGCACCATTGGGCTACCTTTTCTTGCCGCTATTAATTTTCTTGGCTCGTCCACAGACATGACTACCACCGCATAGGCTCCAACAACTTTGGTCAGGGCAATTCTGAATGCTTCTTCCAGCGACAGATTGCCGCCTTTTTTTATGTCTTCTACGAATGTGATAAATACTTCAGTATCTGTATCGCTCTTGAATGAATAGCCTCTGTTTATTAGGTCTTGCTTTAGGCTACCATAGTTCTCGATGATGCCATTGTGAATCATCACCATTGAACCATCTGAAGACAGGTGGGGATGTGCGTTTATATCATTTGGAGGGCCATGTGTGGCCCAGCGAGTGTGTCCTATTCCTATGGTAGCACTTGGGATTTCGCTGAAACTGTCCTCTAAGTTTTTGACTTTTCCGGCTTTCTTGGTGAGCTCTATTGCACCCTCATCCATAAGGGCGATTCCCGCACTATCGTATCCTCTGTATTCTAGCCGATGCAACCCCTTTAAAAGAATAGGATATGCTTCTTTTTGTCCTATATAAGCGACAATGCCACACATTATTCTTTCAATTGAGTGTAGTAGACTTTCAGCTTTATCGATTCCTTGTCGATAGCGTTTCTGCC
>CAYORY010000036.1:0-14599 GCA_964406435.1 uncultured Roseivirgaceae bacterium
AATTAGTTAGAAGATTATGCACGGATTGGGGCGATTAGTATTTGCGTTTTTGGCACTGGGTTCAGCGCTTATTTCCGCTGGTCAGGAAAAGGAAACGCCAGTGGTCATGCACTTACTGGTGAATGATGTCATAGACCCACGTACCAACAGATATACAGAACTAGGCTTAGAAAAAGCCAGAGAACTGGAGGTGGATTACGTGATTTTAGAACTGGATACCTACGGCGGTGCTTTGAATGATGCCGATGATATTCGCACCCGAATTCTTGAATTTGAAATCCCAATTTATGCTTTCATCAATAAGGACGCTGCATCAGCTGGAGCCTTGATATCCATCGCTTGTGACAGCATTTATATGGCGAAGGGTTCGAGCATAGGAGCGGCAACCGTCGTGACTGGTGACGGGGAAGCTGCGCCCGATAAGTATCAATCCTACATGAGGTCGATAATGCGCTCTACCGCAGAAGCGACAGGGCGAAATCCAAAAATTGCTGAAGGAATGGTGGACGAGGATATTGAAGTGGACAGCATAGCCACTGAGGGAAAGGTCATTACATTTTCAGTGTCAGAGGCTTTGAAGCACGGGTTCTGTGAAGCGGAGGTCAAGAACATTGACGATATCATGGAGCGTGCAGGCGTGGAGAAATACGAAATTGTGAAATATGATTTGGCTGCTTCAGAGCGAATCATAGCGTTTTTCCTGAACCCATTCATCAGTGGTATCCTTATCATGGTGATCATAGGCGGCATTTGGTTCGAACTGCAAACCCCCGGAGTTGGCTTCCCCATTGCCGCAGCTATCCTTGCACTCATTCTGTACCTCATTCCGCATTATATGAATGGGCTCGCCGAGAATTGGGAAGTGGCTGTGTTCATCGCGGGTATCATCCTGATTGTGCTGGAAATATTCGTCATTCCCGGATTTGGAATTGCCGGGGTGTTGGGAATTGCATCCGTCACTGGATCGCTCATTTTGATCATGCTCAACAACGATATGTTCGACTTTTCATTTGTGAAAGCCGATGATGCCATGATTGCTATCATGACCACCTTTGCCGCCATTACAGGTGCCATCGCTTTACTTTTTGTGTTGGGATACAAACTCACCGATACCAAAGCGTTTCAGCGAATTGCCCTTGTGGATACTCAGAACAAAGAGGAAGGATTTACATCAAGTACATACACCAAAAATCATTTGGTTGGTAAGCAAGGAACAGCTTTTACGGTGTTGCGACCCAGTGGAAGGGTCATGATCGACGATGAAATTTTCGATGCATACACTCGTGGCGACTATATTGATCAGCATGAAAAAATAGAAGTAATCTCGGATGAAGGAACATCCCTAAAAGTGAAGAAGATTTGAAGAAGATTATTGGCATCATTCCTTCTCGGTATGCGTCTACACGTTTTCCGGGGAAGCCACTTGCTGATATAGGTGGAAAGCCGATGATTCAGCGAGTGTATGAGCAAGCCTCTAAGTCAGACTCCCTTTCTGAGGTAATTGTAGCCACCGATGACGACCGCATAAAGGAATGCGTTTTGGGATTCGGAGGAAAGGTCGCCATGACTAGCCTCTCACATGCTAACGGCACGGAGCGCTGTGCTGAGGTAGCTGCCGCTCATCTGGCAGATTATTATATCAACATTCAAGGAGACGAGCCTTTCATTCACCCTGAGCAAATAGATACGCTCGCGGCAATTCTTGACGGCACTACGCAATTAGGAACGCTCGTTAAAAAAATCACTGATTCTTCTTTACTCGACAACCCAAATACGATGAAGGTGGTCCTGAAAAAGAATTGGGAAGCACTATACTTCAGTAGGAGTTGTGTTCCTTTTGTGCGAGATTTTGAAAAGGGCGATTGGTTGGATCATCACACCTTTTTTAAGCATATTGGCATTTATGCCTATCGAGCTGATATCCTCAAAGAAATCACCAAGCTACCGCAAGGTGAACTAGAAAAAGCTGAAAGTCTGGAGCAACTCAGATGGTTGGAAAATGGCTTCACAATTAAAGTAGCAGAGACTAAACATGAGACCATGGGTATAGATACGCCAGAGGATGTGGAACGAGCCATCAAAATCTCCAGACAATGAAGTTTTTACTTGAAGAATCTATTCAAATCCTGGAAAAAACCCCAATCGTTCTATCAGGTTTGCTAGCAGGGCTGTCGATGGATTGGATACAAAACAATGAAGGCCAGGATACCTGGAGCCCGTATGATGTGGTAGGGCACTTAATTCATGGTGAACGGACGGACTGGATCGTAAGGACAAAGACAATCTTGTTTGACGACAATAAGAGCTTTCTTCCATTTGATCGTTTTGCACAGTTTGAGGCAAGTAAGGGCAAGTCCATGTCGGATTTGTTGACTGAATTTGAGACCCTTCGCCACCAGAATATCTTGGAATTGAAAAGCTTCAAGTTGTCAGAAAGTGACCTAGCGAAAACGGGAGTCCATCCTGAATTCGGTGAGGTTACTCTGAGACAGCTATTGGCATGCTGGGTGGCCCATGATTTGGGACATATTAACCAAATCACTAGAGTGATGGCGAAGAATTATGCTGAGGAAGTTGGTCCTTGGCGGAAGTATTTGAAGGTGGTCAACTAAATAAAAACCGATAAAAGTAGGACGACTAGAAACCCGATACCTATCAAGTGCAAGTTTAGAAAAGTGATACCTGAGTATTAGACATCTGCTTCAGGTCTCGGTTAGTTTTGTTACAATTCGTTTGAGCATGCTACTTGAAAGGTCGCGTTGGCTACTTAAGAGTCAAAAAATGAAATTTTTTAAGTGGTAATTTAAATCACCTAGGAAAAGATATATTTGTTGAAATTAAAACAACCAAAAGTTATGAAAAAAAGTCTAATTGTTTTCGGTATTGCCCTATTGGGGTCAATTACCATGCTTAGTGCACAAAGCTTCGGCCTCAAGGGTGGACTTAACATGGGTACTTTGTCTGGTGACGATGCGGATGATGAACTCAGCGCACTCGTATCATTTCACGTTGGCGCCTATGCCTCATTCGATTTAGGTGATAAACTCAAATTGCAGCCAGAGGTAGTTTACTCCGGTGAAGGCGCTAAGGACGATGATTTTGATTACAAATTAACGTACATCAATATCCCTGTAATGTTCAAATACTATGTAGCTGAGGGATTTAATGTTCATGCAGGACCGCAAATAGGTATTTTGACGAAGGCCGAAATTACTGATGGCGATGCATCTGTTGACATTAAAGATGATTTTGAATCCACAAGTATTGGTGCTGGATTTGGATTAGGTTATGATCTTGATAAAATCAATTTTTCTGCCAGATATAATTTGGGACTGGTGAGCATTTTGAAAAATGAAGACAGTGATCTTAAGAACAATGCCATTCAGATATCTGTTGGCTATACATTCTAATTGAAAATTTCTGAGCCGAAAGGTTCGGCACTCACATTAGACATCCTGACCTAAGGTCAGGATGTTTTTTTGTCTGGACACCCAACTTAAAAGTTGGGTGAAGAGCGGTAGTGCATATTGTTACTGACGAAGAAGCTTACGAAACTGGCCGGTAGTTTCATCACTAAATAAAAACCGATAAAAGTAGGACGATCAGAAACCCGACTGTCCCTGCAATAGTGATCATCATCGTCCAGCTTTTAAACGTCTGCTTTTCAGTCATTCCCAGGTACTTGCTTACAAGCCAAAATCCGCTATCATTTACATGAGATAGGATGGAGGCACCCGCTGCAATGGCAATCACCAGCATGGCCTTGGTCATTTCATCAAGCTCTGGTGAAAGAAGTGGTGCTGTTAGTCCGGCAGCTGTGATCATCGCCACGGTCGCTGATCCCTGCAGTGCTCTCACAAGACCGGCAGCAACAAAAGCAAATAGCATGATGTTCACACCTCCCTGAGCGAAATAGCTTGCCAGCATTTCGCCTGTCCCGGTGTTGACCAAAATCTGCTTGAAGACACCCCCTGCACCAGTTAGAAGGATGATGATGCCAGCGGGAGCTAAAGATTTCGTGCTAATTTCCTGGAGTTGGACTTTTGTAAAACCTCGTCGGATTCCGAGCGCATACCAAGCGATCAAGTTGGCGATGATCAATGCAGAAAAAGGATGCCCGATCATTTGGATGATCTTCAGTGTCTTGACTGAAATAAGTCCCTTGGGCACTAAAGGACTTCCCAGGAGCGTATTGGCTAAAATGAGAAGTATGGGTAGCCCGATGATTGCCAATATTCCGCCAACGGGAGGAGGGTTGGTACTTTGAATGTCTTCCTCCGAAAGCACGGGAGCGGCGAGATGAATTTTCTTTGAAACGTATTTGGCGAAGATTGGCCCACTGATAATTGCGGCTGGTAATCCGGCAATTGCTCCAAACAAAATCACCCAACCCAAATCAGCATTGAGAATATCGGCAACCGCTACCGGCCCGGGAGTTGGGGGAATGAAGGCGTGTGTAACCGCTAGGCCAGCAAGCAAAGGCATGGCGTAGAGTAGCAACGATTTGGAAGTCTTTCTTTGCAAGGCAAAGATCAGCGGTACAAGAATGATGAAGGCTACATCAAAGAAAACCGGAATGGCCACAAAAAAGCCTGTGAGTACCAATGCCCAAGAGGCTCGCTTTTCACCAAACTTTGAGATGAGAAATTGGGCAAGCGCTTGTGCCCCGCCAGAGTGCTCAAGTATTGCTCCGAAGATGGCACCAAGTCCAACGACCACCGCCACAAAACCTAGCGTACTCGCCATGCCCTCCTGAATCGTGGAGATGATGGTAAGGGGAGGCATACCTGCGAATATTCCAACACAAATACTTGCAATTAGAAGGGCAATAAATGCCTGTAGTCGGACATAAAGAATGAGTCCTAAAAGAATGGCCACACCTCCGAGAACCGCCAATATTAGTTGATAATCGAGCATTACTTAGTCCAATTCGTATGATGTGAAGGTCCTTCAGGATCGTCCGCACGCTTGTATGTGTGGGCACCAAAAAAATCACGCTGAGCCTGAATAAGATTTGCGGCGAGTGAAGCACTGGTGGCACCAAACCAATACTGCAAGGCAGAGGAAAACACTGGTGTGTGGATGCCGCCTTCTATGGCGTTTTTGATCAGTTGCTTTAGCGCACTTTCCGATGACCCTAGCTCTTTGATGAAATAGGAATCGGTAAGTAAGGTGTTTCCACCCTTGAATAACTCAGCACATTTTTCCATAAGTGCCGACCGAATGATGCAGCCATTAGTCCAGATTCTAGCTACTTCTGAGGTGTTTATATTCCAATTGTTCTCCCCGGAGACCTGCCTTATCAATGCGAAACCTTGCTCGTGATTAATGATACGGGCAAACTGATACGCTTCCTCCAAGGTGTCAGGTGAAAGCATTTCTACTTGCTCTTTTCTATCAACTAGCTGGCTCAACTCTATTCTTTCTTTCTTGAAAGTTGAAATGTATCTGGCAAAAACAGCATCGGTCATCATAGTAGTGGGCATGCCTACGGCAAGAGCCGTTTGACTCGACCAAGAACCCGTGCCTTTATTTGAGGCCTGATCCAAGATAAGATCGACTAGGTCTTCATCGCCCTCTTTCCGTCTAAGAATCTGAATCGTAATCTCCAAAAGATAGCTCGACAATTCACCGTCATTCCACTTTTCGAGTAGGCTGGAGATCTCACTGTTGGACATGGATTGTGAGAGCAAATGATAGGCTTCAGCCAGCAGCTGCATCTCGGCGTATTCCATGCCATTGTGAATCATTTTCACGAAATGGCCAGCACCGCTTTCACCTACACGAACGCAACAAGCTTTCCCATGCTTATCCTTGGCGGCAATAGACTCCAGAATTGGTCCTATGTGTTCGTAGCTTTCCTTGGTTCCCCCCGGCATGATTGACGGCCCCTTTCGTGCCCCTTCTTCGCCACCGGAAACACCACAACCCACAAAGTGGATCCCCGCCTGCTCCATGGCTTGGAAGCGTGCTACTGTGTCTTGAAAATGCGAATTCCCCCCATCAATTACAATGTCATCTTTGGAAAGGAGTGGTGCCAACTGCGAGAGAACCGAGTCAATGGCTGGTCCCGCTTTGATCATAAGGAATATTTTTCGGGGAGCTTCCAGGGACAATACGAAGGATTCTAGATTGGTGAAACCCTGGATGTTTTGGTAAGATGAATTTTCGGAAAGAAAATCTGAAACAACCTTCTTTTCATGGCCCTCCGCTCTATTGTACACGGAGACTTCATATCCTTGGTCGGCTACATTGAGCGCCAGACTCTTGCCCATCACACCCAATCCGATGAGCCCAAACGAGGAATTACTCATTTGAAAATCGATTTTAGTTCATCAATAATTTGCTGGGGAGAATGGGCTGTGTCGATGTGGATGCCGTACTCCGGCTCCTCTAAAGTGTCCAGTTGCGAATCTAGTAGCGATGGATCGAAGTAATGTCCTTTGCGCTCATTTAATCTGGTCGCCAGTTGTTCTTTCGAGCCAGAAAGGTACACCCACTTCACAGTACCCACTTCTTTTTGCAACCTCACACGGTACGATTCCTTCAGTGCCGAACAGGCAAGTACAGCACCTCCTTGCATTTCCCAGATGGTGAGCAGACCAGCGAGTGCCTGCAACCACGGAAGTCGATCGTTATCATCCAGAGGAACGCCTGAGGCCATTTTTTCCACATTGGCTTTTGGGTGGTAGTCATCCGCATCGTGAAACTGTACGCCAAGCTCTTGGGCAAGTTTTTCACCAATTGTGGTCTTTCCTGATCCACTCACTCCCATTACAACAATGATCATAGCAATGAAATTCTCATGAGGTAAGAGTCTGCCGTCATGTAGAGGCTTTTTTCATCTGGCCCAAAAGCACAATTGGCAGTGGCCTGCCCGGTATTGATCGTGCCGAGGTGCTTTCCTTCTGGAGTGAAAACAAGCACACCACCCGGACCTGTTGCAAAAAGAATCCCATTCTCATTCACTTTCAGGCCATCAGGTAGTCCTTTCTTTTCGCCGACCCAGGAAGTTGCATCGAAGAGCACACGGGCATTGGTCACGCCATCAGCCGTGATGTCGTAAGCCATCCAGATGGCACGCTCAGGGTCGGAGTTCGCCACGTAGAGGGTCTTCTCATCGGGTGAAAGCGCGATTCCATTTGGGCGGGTTAGGCTGGCGTCAATCAGGGAAATGTCACCCAAAGTGTTGATTTTGTAGACTCCATTGAATTCAATTTCCTTGGTTTCATCTCCATCCTGACCATTCAATCCGTAAGGAGGATCGGTGAAATAGATATTTCCCTGTGAGTCCATCACGAGATCATTGGGACTGTTCAGTCGTTGACCATTGAATGAATCTGCAAGGGTTTCGAATTCTGGTATAGGGCTCGAGAAATCAGCTTTTAACCGTGCTACCCTTCGGTCACCATGTTGGCACATCAGTAAGTTGCCGTCATTGTCAAGAATCAGCCCATTGGCTCCAGGCTCGTTGGATTTTGGAAGTCCGGTGTAGTCTGTAAAGCCACTCGGCTCCAGAAAGACGGATTTGCCTTCGGTTTCATGCCACCGATAAATGGTATTCATAGGAACGTCCGTGAACAACACACTCTGTAATTCTGGCACCCAAACGGGCCCTTCCGACCAGTTGAAACCCTCTGTGAGCGTTTCGATTTCGACATCTTCCGAAATAATGGAATTGATCTCATCAGATAATCGAATTATGGAAGGGGCACTATTGTCAGTTGCGGAATCAGTAGATTGATCTTTATTTTTAGTAGAGCAGCTCCAAGTGAGCACGGTAGCAAGCATAAGAATGGCTGCCGCTTGAGTTGATTTTTGCATTCTCGAATTTAGTTATAAACCATTGTCCTATGAAAGCGCTTAGAAACCTATGCCTCTTACTTTTGGTAATTGCGTGTCAACCTGCTGTCAAAGAAACTCAGAGCTGGCAGTTATTAGGTTTTGAAAAAGCGGACGAATTGAATCCCGTTTTGTTGCCGGACTCTACCACTCGTTTTTTCGATCCTATTCGTCAGGATTCTGTGAAGTGGGAGGGAAAGGACGTTTTCAACCCTGCGTCACTGGTGAGAAACGACACATTGTTTTTGCTGTATCGTGCGGAGGATTTTGTTGGGAAATTCAATGGAACCTCCCGCATTGGACTTGCCTGGAGCTTGGATGGGCTGAATTTCACTCGCCTGCCCGAACCTATTTTTTATCCTGAAAATGACAGCATAAAATACTTGGAGTGGGAGGGCGGATCGGAGGATCCACGCATTGTGGAAAACGGGAGAGGCACCTACTTCATGACCTATACGGCGTACGATGGAGACAAGGCGAGATTGCTGATTGCGTCCTCGGATGACTTGAAAACATGGACAAAATACGGGTCAGTATTTACTCAGGAAAAGGACATCAACGCCTGGTCTAAGTCGGGAGCAATTGTGTCGAGATTGGATGGATCAAGGATGGTGGCAACCAAGATCAACGGGAAGTACTGGATGTATTTTGGTGATACGCATTTGTTTATCGCCTCTTCCAGCGACCTTATAAAGTGGGAGCCGATAAGAGACGGTCAGGACAATTGGAAGAAAGTGCTGTCACCACGCGAAGGAATGTTTGATAGCGACTTGGTGGAGCCCGGGCCTCCGGCGATTCTTACGGATGATGGCATACTCCTTATATACAATAGCCGAAATATGCAGGAAGATTATGAGTTGCCCAAAGGCACGTATGCAGCTGGGCAGGCCTTGTTTGCTTCACATAATCCAGTGAAGTTGATAGACCGATCTGATAGCTATTTCTTCCACCCGACAGAACCTTACGAAATGACCGGACAAGTCAACAATGTTTGTTTTGTGGAGGGTCTTAGCTTCTACAAAGGGCAATGGTTTCTTTACTACGGCACGGCCGATAGTAAGATTGCTGTAGCGGTGAGTGTGGGGGATAGGAGGTTGGCTGGTGAAAATTAGATTATACCAAAATGCTCAGGTGAAGTAAGCATTGGATTTTTGCCACGCTGGATAGGTTCTGTTTACTATTCATTCTTATCTTATTTGTTACTTTCATTCTCTAAGTCTTGTTTTTCGGTAAATCCCAAGGACAATTCATGGAAGCCATGTTTAGAAAAGGCTAAAGGCCTTGATTGAATAAGTTCCATTATTTATGTACGAAATACACAGAAAAATTTATTTTTTCTTGGACTTTCAATTAGTCTACCATAAATTGGTCGACCAGTTGGTGATCAATTAATCACATAATCTGGTTAAAAGAGTACAGAATGGAGTTACTGAATAGTTTTTCTCAAATTGAAATCGAGTCGCCTGCTGATAAAATTATCAGACAGATCAAGGATTTGATTTCCACGGGGCAACTAAAACCGGGGGATAAACTTCCATCGGAGCGCATGATGTGTGAGAGGCTAGGTGTGGGTAGAACCCATCTTAGAGATGCCCTGAAGAAACTGGAGTTTTATGGGATTCTCAAAACACTTCCACAAAGTGGGACAGTTGTGGCGGGCATGGGACTACCGGCACTAGAAGGTTTGATTACTGACATGCTTAGTCTTCATGATAATGACTTTAAGTCATTAGTTGAGACACGAGTAATTCTTGAAACCAATAGTGCTATGTTGGCAGCTAAGAATAGGACTATTGATGACTTAGTAGAGATAGAACACGCTTTAATAGCGCATAAAGAAAAAGTTAAAGTGGATGGATTTGCCGTGGAGGAGGATCTTCTTTTTCACCTTAAAATATCCGAGGCTGGAAAAAATTCAGTGCTTAAATCTTTGATGTTAATTATCACCCCCGACATCATGAGTTACTTCAAGACGCATAATGTCTGTGGAGACGGAAGATCAGAAACGGCCGTAGAGCACCACGAAATTATTCTTAAGCATATAAAAAATCAGGATGCAGAGGCAGCAGGAGAAGCGGTTCGGCATCATTTAAAAGATATAGTGGAGTACGTTAATACTCCAAATTCAAAACCATCAACCAACGGAATTAATTAATGAAATATTATAAATCAGAGTAAAAAAGGATCAGCCTAGGGCTGATCCAATTATCGTCGGGACAGCAATCACTAAAATATCAATTTGACCATCGGTATTAGAAAGCGATTAACGTATCCTTTTTGACTTTTCAAAGATACTGGATCAAGTACAACTTGAAAAGCTGAAGCAGGATTCTACATCCCGACCAACTTCAATCAAATTATCAATTCAAAAAACTTATGAAATGAATTATTTTTTACAATGGTCGAAGCAGTGCACGAAGCATTTGAAAGGATGCTTGCTAGTACTGCTTTGTGTGTTTTCGCTAAGCACGGTTGCTCAGCAAACTATCTCAGGTAAAATCACTGACTCAAGTGGTGAAGGACTACCGGGAGTTACTGTAAGGATTCAGGGAACTAGTACAGGAACAATAACGGATATCGAAGGAAATTTCACTATTTCGGCAACCTCGGATGCAGTATTAGAAATTTCCTCCGTCGGTTTCAACGCACAAGTAATTTCTCTGAACGGACGAACTACAATAGATGTCTCATTAAGCGAGAATGTATCTGAGCTTGATGAAGTAGTGGTAATTGGATATGGTACCCAAAAGAAATCTCACCTCACAGGAGCAATTTCAAAGGTCACAAATGAGAAACTTGATCAACTGCCGGTCTCAAGGGTAGATGATGCACTGATTGGTCAAGTTTCCGGAGTGAACATCCAAGCAACCAATGCTGAAGCCGGCGGTGCGCCCACAATTACCATTAGAGGTGTTGGGTCGGTAACGGCGGACTCAGGTCCTGCCGTGGTAGTTGATGGCGTTGTAGTGAGTTCTGACTTCCTGGGGAGTTTGGATATGAACGATGTGGCATCCTTCGAGGTATTGAAAGATGCGGCCTCAGCAGCCATTTATGGAAGTGAAGGATCTAATGGCGTGATCTTGATTACTACTAAAAGTGGTCAGGCCGGAAGGCCAAAATTCAGCTATCAAACGTACACAGGCTGGAAGCAAGCTCATGGTAGTGATGACTACAGAAAGAGCGTTGCAGATTGGGTTGCTTTCGAGCAATCACAAACAGAAACCCTCTCAGAAGAATCTCAGTATATGCTGAAGCTAGTCGAGGCGACTGGGGTGGATAGAGATTGGCAGGACGTTTTCTTCGATGGAGGAGTAATAACAAGTCACTCTATTTCTGCGAGAGGTGGAAATGACCAAACGAAATATAGCGCATCACTGAGATACCTAGGTGATGAAGGTGTCGTCATTACCGACGAGTATAAGCTTTATAGTGGTCGAATTAAGTTGGATCAAAAAATTGGGGATAGAGTAAAATTCGGAATCAACCTAAACCCTTCTTATTCGAAGCAAAGACGACTTCCAACATCCATACATAACCCTTTACGTCAGTCACCTTGGTTACCGATTTATCATACTGAAGCATCCCTTCAATTTATCGACAGAGATGCTTATCCAAATGTTGGCGTAGGTGACTATTTTTTGGAGAACCATCTTGTAGAATTGGATCTTGATGGTGATGGTAGCGATACTCGTCCACGTACCTCTGGAGACAGTAATCCTTATCAGCAGTATGTCGAAAGAGAACATTGGGAGTACAATACCAAGCTATTCGGTTCCACCTACATAAGCGGAGAAATTATTGACGGACTTACCGCCATGACTTCTTTGGCCACAACTCTGGAATTTCGAAAGAGAGAAAGATGGGATGGAACAAACTATCATGCCGCAGGGTCAAGCCAATCACAATACTATCTACAGAACAGATTCAGTACTCGGTTGATTTCTGATAACACATTGTCCTATTCCAAGGAGTTTGGAAATCATGAACTAGGGGGACTCGCCGGTGTAACTATTCAAAAAAGAACAAGCAACATAAGTGAGGTTACAGGAGTCGGATATACCAATGATCTGCTAAAAAACCTGGAAGGCGCAACGCTAATTACCGAACCAGCTGAGATTAACACCGAACTCAACAAGATCGGTTATTTCTTTAGAGTCAATTATATCTACGCGGGAAAGTACCTGTTGAATGCATCGTTCAGACGAGATGGTAGTTCTGTATTTGGACCAAGCACTAAGTATGGAAACTTCCCTGCTGTATCGGCCGGATGGAATGTGTCCGATGAGAATTTTTTGTCTGGTAGCAGGTATTTAAGTCTTTTGAAGTTGCGGGTTAGCTATGGTGAAACAGGTTCTGAGCGATTCAACGTAGGTACCGATGAGATAAACAATTGGCCTTATTTGGCTCTATTGGATAATTCCAATGCAATCATAGATGGAGAGATCGTAAATGGCGTGTCCCCGCTCAACATCGCTAACTCATTGTTGCAATGGGAAGCCTCCCGGGAATTTAATCCAGCAGTTGATTTTGGACTATTTGACAATAAATTGACAGGATCGCTAGATTTCTATTCCAGAACTAGTCAAAGATTGCTGTTGGAAAACCCGGTCTCTTATGTGACAGGATTTAATACCGGAATTGTGAACCTTGGTAAGGTACGAAACCAGGGATGGGAATTTGAATTGAGAACCAGAAATATGGTTCAGGATAATTTCACTTGGAGCACCACGCTAATCACATCTACCAATCAAAATGAGTTGTTAAGTTTTGGCGATTCCGATGGAGCGCTACTTCAAGATACGTATGGTAGAAATTCACAATGGATTAACCTTATTGGTAACCCAATCTCATCATTCTATGGCTATGTGGTGGACACTGAAAAGTTTAATGATGCAGAGTTTAGAGTTGCTTATGTGGACAATCCTTGGAATCGAATCAACGGTCAGTCGGATGATACCATCGTTAAGGATTTGAATGGTGATGGTAGAATTACCGATGATGATAAAGTAATTCTGGGTGATCCATATCCAGATATCCTCTTTAGTATCACGAATGAGTTTACTTATCGTGAGTTCGACTTGTCGTTCATGTTGCAAGGAAGCTTTGGAGCTCAGGTCAACAATATCGGGGATGAATATTTCTACAACTGGTTTGGAAACAGAACCCGTTCTGGAGGGGAAGCACAAGCTGTGGCCGACGGACTAGTACCTCATGAGTCTTTCATTCAAGCAAAAGTGTTAACAAGTGAGGTAATCGCGAGTGCTGACTACTTGTCGTTGCGAAATGTCACCGTAGGTTATAATATGCCGACCAAGCTGACCTCCAAAATAGGTGTACAAGGATTAAGACTTTATGCCTCTGGTCAGAACTTGATTTATAAGACCGCCTCCGATTATCATGGTTTCAATCCGGAACACATAGATGATGACAATCCTCGCGCGTACGGAGCTCAGCGGGCAGGTACGCCACTTTTTAGGACGTTCACCGTCGGTCTCAACTTGGACTTTTAATCTATAAAAGAAGAAAATCATGAAAAATTTAAAATATATACTCTTAGCCATTGCAGTGACTATGAGCTCTTGCAGTGATGAGTTCTTGAATCCATTGCCCGATACGGTAGTTTCATTGGATTTATATTTTTCCAGCGATGCAGATGTTTTGTCCGGTATTTATGGAATTTATGATGCGCTCCAGGGCACAAATGAGAGTACTGAAACGAATATCCTAAGAGCAAATAGAGGTGTTCAGTTTGAGCATCTCTTAACAGAACACCGTACTGACAATACCCGAAATGCAACGTTGGAAGGCTCTAAGTCGGACTTTCACAGATATGTCGTAGAAGCTGTCAATGTAGAGTCTGAAGACTACTATCAGTCTATGTATCAGGTTATTTTCCGAGCGAATAATATTCTGACTTACATCGACGTAGCTGATGCTAGCAATCGTGCGGCATATGCAGCGGAGGCTAAATTTTTGAGAGCCTATGCTTACTTCAAGTTGGTTCGGTTATTTGGTGATGTACCTCTGGTACTATCCCCAACCGATCCTACTAACAACGCTGCACTTTTTACCAGAATAGATGAAGACTTGATCTATGAACAAATCATTGAGGATCTGGAAGAAGCAGTGGCCGTTTTGGATAATTCCTCAAAATCAAGAGCCTCCAAAGCAGCCGCTCAAGGCATACTAGCTAAAGTGTATTTGTCCCTATCTACGCCAAATTATTCTGGTGCAGAGGCCTTGTGTGAAGCAATCATTAGTTCTACCGATTATTCACTAATGCCCGACTATCATGATGTGTTTTACAGCGAATTGAATGATGAAATCATTTTTGCCATTCAGTATGCGGCAAGTAATTCAGACGAAAGCCAAGGCTTCTCTGCTGAATTCACCTCCTTCGTCCGTGCTGGTAGGGATGATGGTCAGAATATCGTGAATGAAAACCTTTACAACGATTTCATGGCCTTTGGCGGAAATAGAACAGCCGTTTCGATTACGGATCTCGATGGAAATCTTGATGTCTTTGAAAATGAAGTGGCTAAGTATTTTCCAGATGGAACGGATCTTACCGCTTCTCCCATAGACTATGGAGTAGGCCGGAATGCCGGCAATGATTATATCGCCTTGCGTTATGCAGATGTTTTGCTATTACATGTAGAAGCAACTATGGCTGGGGGACCTGCCACGGTTGATCCAGGAGCATTGGCTTCTTTCCAGGAAGTTAGAGATAGAGCTGGTTTGACGACCCCTGTTACTA